>CACZXN010000011.1 GCA_902785075.1 uncultured Bacteroidales bacterium
ATTGGTCAATTCGATGGGCTTGATAATTTCAAATGGCTTGATGATTTCAAGATTGGTTTGGGACTTGAAGAACGTAGGCAGATTATCAGTTTTAGTAATTGGCACAATGATGCTGTTGCTCGTTTCTGGTTCGTTGGGGGCTGGTACGTTAGGAAGAAATGTGGCAATGTTTGACTCTTTGGTTCCTGTGATGGTGATGCTTGAAGAAGATGATGATTGGAGTGCTGTCGAAGTGGATACCGTCATTGAAGATTCGGTCGTGAATTATTTGGATCATGCTTTGAGGGTGAATAATATGTCGGCATGCATGGGTGATGATGTGACATTAACGTTTGATTTGTTGCTTGGTGTACCTATTAACATGTTCGATGTTGTACTGGAACTTCCTGAAGGGATAAGCGTTGCTATGAATGAGAAGGGTAGGGAGATGATTGAATTGGAAGATACCATCAATTCATTGAATCGATTGATATGTCTACCTGATTCGAACTACGTTGTGATAGCATTTATAACGTCTTTTAGCGAAAAACCATTAAGTGATGAAGGTTGTCGGGTGAATGTGCAACTTAGAATTGACGAGCATATGCAGGAAGGGCTCTACCGTATCAACGCAAGCGTAGTTGAACTCTATGACGACATGGGGAATAGTTATCATACAGATGACGTGATAGGGCTGTTAGAGGTGAAACCATGCGAGAAGAACAATCTTGTAAGTATTGGTCAGTCGTCAGGAACATACACAACAGATGGTATGAAAGTGAAAAAAGATGATATGCGGAATGGAATAAATATCATCAATGGTAAGAAAGTGATGGTGAAGTGAAAGAAATCAACAAAAAAAGGGTGTCTTTTTTCATTTCGATGTTAGATATTGGCGATTTCTATTCCCTAATAATTGTAAACAGATCAAGAAGAGGAAAGATAATGGGTATTAACATTAAAAATCAAACAAGATGGAAAAGATGAGTGTAAAACAGTATTTCAAGACCATGTTGAGTGGTCTGTGGCAGGCTGTCAAATGGATGGCCGGTATCTTCGGATACAAGGATGAGAGTGGATTTGGCGTTTGGGTACGCCGAGTGTTTGCAGGTAGTGTCACTGTAATTGCCTTCTGTGTGGCGATCGCAGCGTTGACAATCGTAGGTTATGGCCTGTATGATTTCTATGAGCAAAAGACTCGTCACTGGAATGATTATGGCTATGACCGATATGACGAGTATGTTTCCCGTAATGTGGCATTCTGCTGGGAGGCTGATGCCAAGGGATTTGTGTTTGATCGCAATACAAGAAAGAAACTGATCAAGGATATCAGTTGGATTGCTCAACCAATGGGTGATGATAGTCTGGTGTGTTATGCCATCGGTGATAAACGTGGTTATTTCAACCAATATACCGGTGAGGTGGTCATTGAACCGAAGTACCGACATGCATGGATATTTTCGGATGGTTTGGCTGGTGTGGAGGAAAATGGTGTTGTCAAGTTTATTGACGATACAGGCAAGGTGGTGATTGACAAAGGGTTCGCATATAATCCAGATATGGATGGGTATGTGTTCCATGGCGGTTATTGTTTGATCTACACAAAGAACTTGAATCGATGTGGCTTGATAGACAAGACTGGCGAGTATGTGTTACCACAAGAATATGATGATATCTATCCAACCAACGATTTTGAATTGTGGAAGGTAGAAAAGGGTAAGGAGATGGCCGTCTATGATAAAGACATGAATCCTGTCATTCCCTTTATGGAATGCTCCATCTACATTGATGAAGGTACTATTGACGTAACGATGCCTGATCATACGATGAGGAAGTATGACCTACAGGGTGCGCTTATTAATGATTTCTATATCGGAGGCTATCGGATTCTTGAATACGAGAAAGATGAGATTCTCTATCGGCAGTACAAGACGCAGAATTACGAATATGATGGAGATTGTGATGAATACGAACCTGAAGGTGTCAAAATGCAATATGAATCGTATCATCCGCTGGCAACAGCCCGACTGAGGTCATACATAGCTGGTGATGGCTACGAAGGACTGATTACTGCAGATGGTCACATCGTGACGATGCCGCTCTATAGGGATATCCAGGCCATCGGGTATGACTTGTATCTTTGTACTTCAACCAACTACGATAAGTTGATTGTGAATGGTAAGGGAGAAATCGTGAGATAGTACCCAAAATGGGGGAAAATACTTCAAAACGGGTTGCCGAATGTAAAATAACGTAAGATTATTTGGTGGATAGGAATAAATTGCGTAGTTTTGCGTAAAACATGTGAAGAAAGGAAACGGAATGAAGAAAAATCTGAGGAAGAGGTTACCTTCGACAACCCTAGATGCCGTTAAGGCGATGAAACGTGGAGAGCGTGAGGCTGAGCAGGAAATGCTTGGCCCAGGCTTCCATTCACGCCATCAGATTCACAAGTCGAAGAAGACTTATACGCGGAAAATGAAACATAAACAAAACAGAGAGACGAATGTTTAATATAGAGCAAATCATACAGACAGGCATACCTGACATTGCCCCAGTCTATGGAGGAGTGAGAGGACGTACCATCTCTTCGCACAAACAGGCATACGCATGGAAAAGTATTGTGGCAGCAGGACTACGTCAAGTGATAGACTTGCGGAAAGACTATTCTGCTGACAGATATCCAGAACTGTGCCGCCAGTATGGAGTGGATTATTTCCATTATCCGATAGCCCCTGACCGTGAAACCATTGCAAAGATGGTGGAATTGTTTCCAGAGTTCTGTCAGAGAATCGACCAAGGTAGCTTTTATATTGCATGCGCTATGGGACTTCATCGGACGGACATAGCCCTCTGCACCTATTGGGTATTCTATGCAGCAGATAAGGGTATTGCACCACCACCCATCAGAGGGTATAGGCTGGAAGAAGGTCGCGATACTGATAAAATTATGCGTGTGCTCAATGCTTTCTATCGCTTTGTGTCTGAGAAGGACGGACAGGACCCCATGCCCATCAAGGTGTTCAAGGAACGGAAGAGAGTGATTGATGAATTGAGTAAGATGTAAGGAAGATTATAAGGGCCTATGGGCATTTTCATCATAGTTGGCATTATGAAATAGATAGTATACAATATGCTCAACATCATGGAATTGAGAGTATTTAGAAAAGATACAACTGAAGAGTTATAAAAAGAGTTGCTATGCCAACAAAAGAATACTATACACGATGCTTCAGGGATGATGCAATCACAGACCCATATAATAGGGGAGGTGTTGCAATTGTCATAGAATTTATCGAAGAAAGATTCTCTATCTTCCGAGTGAGTTGGGGACCAGAAAGAGAAAGGGGGCACTCGTTTGATGGTGCGGTGGAACGACATTGGTACTTCACCGAAGAAGATACCAAACAACTAATGGCTAAAACTAAAGCACATAATGGAATAGAACTTCTCAATATAATGTATGAGCGTTTTAAGAACAATGCTCGTAACGCAGATTATTATATTGCTAAGTGGTGTAGAACAAAGGGTATTGAGTATTGGTTCTATTATCATCGCTGTTTGACCAAGGATGCAAAAAAGAAACTCAAAGAGATAAGATCTGATAGATGATAATTAGTTAATGCTTGAATTAGAAAGAATCATATACGAATAGGGTAAGATATTATGGAAGACTTTGAGGTTACAACAAGGAATGGTCATCAGTTGGTTGATTTCTATGACCCTGATTCAAATACGTTGGATATACGTTCCAATGGGATGTATCCATCGGGGATACTCAGTAATCTGTGCAGCAACGGATTCCGTTTTGACGGAGTAGTCTGTGGCAGTATGGAGGGCTTCCTCCAATCGCTAAAGCAGAAGGAGAAGAATAAGCAACTTCAAATTTGCTCCATGAAGGGTGGCAATGCCAGGAAGCATAGTGCCACGTCATGGCAGACAGACCAGATTGTTTGGTGGAAGGGTGTTGCAATAGACCGTCAGAGTGAAGAATATCAGAAGCTGTTGCGCAGGGCATATCAGGCGATGTTCGACCAGAGCGAGCGGTTCCGTGCAGCATTGATGCAGACGCGAGGCATCACTCTTATACATAGTAGTGGTGAAGAAAATCCATATAAGACCATTCTTACAGAACAGGAATTTTGTCAGATATTAACAGAGATGCGTGACAACTATGACAAGCGAGACAAGCGAATAGAGCGTAAGAAGCGCGTGTTTGTGGATATGGATAATGTACTCGTCGATTTTGAATCTGGACTATCACAAGTCAGTGAGGAAGTCAAGCAGGAGTATGAAGGTCGTTTGGATGAAATACCTGGACTGTTTGGACTGATGAAGCCAATATCAGGAGCGATAGATGCAATGCACGAGTTGCAAAAGCACTATGACCTCTTTATCCTCTCCACGGCACCGTGGAAGAATCCTTCTGCTTGGTCGGATAAGGTGAAGTGGGTAACACAATATCTTGATGATGTATTTCACAAGCGCATGGTCATCACTCATCGTAAGGACTTGTGCCAGGGTGACTATCTGATAGATGATCGTGGCAAGAACGGTACAAGTGAATTTGTCGGCGAGTGGATTGAGTTTGGTTCTGAAAAGTTTCCGGATTGGAACAGTGTACTTGAATATTTAAATGTAAAGGAGCAATGAATACATTACAAGACAGAATACGCGGTTCGCTAATCGGTGGTGCCATCGGTGACGCATTGGGTTATCCTGTAGAGTTTATTGACTCATTTAACGGAATTCAAGCTCGGTATGGTGAAAAAGGTATCACACGCATGGATATAAGGTGGACAGAAGTAGATGTTGCCTCCATTGGAAAAGCGGTAGTGTCAGATGATACACAGATGACGCTCTTTACTGCCAATGGACTTTTGAATGCTAAGAAGCAGAATATTCCGATGACGTATGGTATTTGTAGAGCTTATGTTGAGTGGTATCTTACGCAAATTGGGAAGAAATCATCTAAGTTCAGTGATTGCTGGATTGCCAACATTCCAGAATTAAATGTCTGTCGTGCACCAGGTATTACTTGTATGTCGTCGTTGGAGGCAATTTACCGTGGAAGAGAACCTATGAATAGTAGCAAAGGCTGTGGAGGTGTGATGCGCATTGCTCCCATTCCGCTTTATGCTGCCGTTCAAGAACGAATGAGTGTTGAAGAGGCAGACCATTTAGCTGGTGATGTAGCTGAGATAACTCATCAGCATCCATTAGGATATATCTCTGCTGCTCTGATGTCCCATGTCATTTATCGGCTTGCCCTTGATATTGAACCAACACAAGAAAGTATGAAACACTATATCATGGAGGGCGTAGCTGAAATGCGCAAGCAATACAAGACCTGCAATAATGATGTTGAATATATGGCAGAACTGGCTGAACGAGCTATCTACTTGCTAGATAACAACAAGACCGATTTGGAGAACGTCGGAGATCTTGGCGAAGGCTGGACGGGCGAAGAAGCATTGGCAATAGCTCTCTATTGCGCCTTGAAGCACTTTGATAGCTTCGAGCAGGCACTAATTGCTGCCGTAAATCATGGTGGTGACAGTGATAGCACTGGTGCCATCACAGGCAACATCCTTGGTGCCGCTGTAGGATATGAAGCTATCCCACAGTTCTTCAAGGATGATTTGGAAATGCACGACTTGATTCTGCACATGGCTGATGACCTCTATCGAGGGGAAGTTACAAAGATGTAAACATGATGACAGTTATACACGCAAACGACCCTACAACCAATGTCCTCTCACACTTATATGAGCAGCGACAAAATATATCCGCACGTATTATGGAGGCAAGCACCAACGGCGATATTCAACGTGCCATCCGTTGTGATGACACCATTATGATGCTGGGGCATGGCAATCAATATGGATTGTTCTCAAAGCCTAATAAGAATGGCGAATACAAACGTTTTCTGATAACCGACCGTCATGTGCAGTTCCTGCGTGAAAAGACTTGTATAGGGATATGGTGTTACGCCAACAAGTTTGCAGAACGCTATGGCTTGCATGGCTTGTTTTCAGGGATGATTATCTCTGAACTTCAGGAGGCCATAGACTATGATATTGATACTACAAAAGAGGAGATAGACGAGGAAATGGAGAAGTTTGCTTGTCGCTTGAACGACTGCATTGATAGATTTGGACTGCCAGAGATACCCAAACGTATGAGAGGCTTGGACGATGTGAAGTCTGAGTTGACCATCTTTAATTACAACAACTTGTTCTATTATGGGTATTAACATTAAATAATCAAACTCTCTCTTTAACCTTTATTCTTTAAACTTTCAACTTTAAACTGCCCCATTGGGGCATTATTTATTCATGCTTTTCCTCTTTTTTTTTGTTTAAATGTTTTGTGGTTTCAATTCTTTTTCTTTATTTTGCACTCGACTCTTGATAGTCTTTCTTTTGGGACGTCTCCATTTATTGTGTACATAATTGAGAACTTGGAGTTTTCTTAAGAATTATCTTTAAAGATGAGCAAACAAAGCAACATCGTGGAAATACAAAATCAGCAGTCATGTCACCATGATGGTGAAGTGCTCTTTGATGAGCGACTTCTTCATTCGGGCATTATGGGTGCTGTGTGTGGAGACATCATAGGCCTTCCGTATGAGTTGCGTGCTGACAGAACGAAAGATTATCGGTTTGAGATGATATTCCAAGATTTTTCTGATGACACAATTCTCACTATCGCCATCGCAGAATGGTTGGTTGGAGAACGGTCACCCGAACGTTTGAAATATAGTCTGTTGAAATATGCGATACGCTTTCTTCATAAGAATGTGTGGGGTAGGGGATTCAAGTCGTGGGTGGATAGCGGAGGAACTCTCGACAGCAGTGGTGTAACATCGAACGGAGCTGCTATGCGTGTGGCAGCTATTGGATATGCTGCAGAGACAGAAGAGGAGGTGATGCGCTTGGCCGATATGTCTGCTCGTATCACACACAACAGCGATGAGGCGTCACGCGGTGCTCAGGCCGTTTCTCTTGCTGTCTTCATGGCCAGGAATGGGTATGACATGCCGACGATGCTCAGGACGATAGAAAACAGGTTCGGATATGATCTGCATCGCACGGTAGAGGATATTCGTGATGACTATTCATTTCAGCTTGATTGTGACAAGTGTGTGCCAGAAAGCATCATCTGCTACCTTCAGAGCCACACCTATGAACAAGCGGTGCGTAATGCGGTTTCGTTAGGCGGTGATGCCGACACGATGGCTGCAATTGCAGGTGCTATTGCCGCAGCTACCCCCGGCATGGAAATACCACGGTCGATTGCTCTACCATGTTTTGCCCTGCTTCCTGAAGACTTCAAGGAGATTCTTATTAACCATCAGATAAATTGATAAATGGAAAAGAACAAACCCCTTCAAACAGGCAATACCCTCATAGCGGGTAAGGAAATCAATGAAAGCATCATGAACGAATTACGTCGTGCTAATGAGAGAGTGGAAGCTGCATCGATGGGTGGCAGCAGCGATTGGGACGGCGGTGGTAACCCTCATCGCATGATGGAAGAAATGGATCGTGAATATGCATGGAGAAACTTTTGTGACCTCTGTAAATCTCATGGCCTCGACCCATACGCCGTTCGTGAGGCATTGTAAAATCGTAATAGAAGGACAGAGATACAAATCACAATTAAAAAACTATAGATTATGAATGCAGTTTTATTATTAGCAGGCTCAGCGATAGCCAAAGTAGGTGCGAAAGGTGGTCATCATATGGGACATTTCTTCCATGGACATCATTTTGCCGGAGTTGGAATTACATGGCATATCTGTCATACGATTATGTTTGTGGTGATTGTATGTGTTGTGGGTTTCCTGTTATGGAAATTCGGGCAGTTCCTTGCACAGGAATGGAGGGCATACAGGAACCGCAAATGGCAATTCCAGGATGCACGCAATAAGCGGATTGATATGATAGAGAACGACAATCAAGGAGAAAATAAAGTATAAGTTTGATGACAAACGAACAAATTATAAATCTCTGTAAAGAGAAGGAAAAAGAATTGCTAAACAAGTTCTTTGGTAACCTTGTCAAAGAGGCTGCATTTGATTGCCCGGAAACAATCGGTGAGTACTCTAAGGATTTACCATTGAGAATAGAGGCGGAGTACAAATCTTTCCTTGAAGGACTATGGGTAGAGTATGCTCCAGACGAACTGAAGGGGACTCCTCTCGTACTGGAAGAGCAAAGGTTGCGTAAACTGATGACTGATGATGACAGGGAAATGATTGATGCTGCATACAAGGATGCTACGAGACAATCCTTATGGGAACGTATCACCAAGACAAACCATAAGGATGTGACGTACTATAAGGCTTTGCTTAAAGAATATACCCTTGACTTGCTGATGGTGATGCGTGAGGATTTCCTTGAAGAGATCATAGGCCATCCTATCGAAAACAAGGCATTTGAGGATGATTGACGAATTGAGTCATAAATAATTACCGATATGTACAACAGAGAATATACTTCTGATAGAATCTCGGAACTGAAAGAGAATGAGATATTTGTGTTTGGCAGTAACTTGGCGGGTGCTCATGGTGGTGGGGCTGCACGTCTGGCCTACAATCGCTTTGGTGCGATATGGGGACAGGGTGTAGGTCTGCAAGGGCAGAGTTATGGAATCCCTACGATGCAGGGTGGGGTAGAGACCATTCAACCATACGTGGATGAGTTCATTTATTTCGCAAAGCAGCATACGGAGTATAAGTTCCTTGTAACCTTGATTGGATGTGGCATTGCGGGTTTCACTCCTGAAGAGATAGGTCCATTGTTCAAGGATGCGATGGATGTAGAGAACATCATCCTGCCGAAGGAATTTGTGGAGGTGATAGGGGGCTGAATGTGAAATCGTAAATTATATAGTTATGCCACAGGAACAGTCACAAATAAAAGAACGGCAGAAAACGAACATACGTGAGCCACGTCGCTACAAGGTTATCATTCATAATGACGACTTCACCACGATGGACTTTGTGGTGATGGTACTGAAGGACGTTTTTTTCCTCAGTGAAGAGAATGCACAGGCGCTGATGCTGCAAGTACATCATTCAAGTAAAGCGGTAGCGGGTGTGTATACCTATGATATTGCGGTGTCGAAGGTCCGTAAGGCAACAACAATGGCACGTGAGCAGGGATTTCCGCTCCGATTGACTGTAGAAGAGGAGGAGTGAACGCTATTGCAGAGATTAAACAGACAGAACGGGCAGCGAAGCTGCTGAATCAGGCTTATGAATGCTGCAAGGAATATCGGCATGAATTTATCATGCCGGAACATCTGCTGCTGATGATGATTGATGAATTCAATTTCAATAAAGCCCTTAACATCTTTTACAGTCCTTATCTGTTACAAGGCCGCCTGAAAGAGTTTTTGGAAGGTGTTGAACGCATGCCTGAGGACAAAGAATATGAGCCTGAAGCTTCTGAGCAGATGTCGAAGGTGATAGAGACAGCTTTGCAATCTGTGGTGTCGAGCAGCGCAGAGGCTCTTGACGAAACTCATCTGGTGAAGGGAATCCTACAACTGGAGGATTCGTGGGTCTGCTATCTGCTGAAGGATAGTCTGAATGGTAAGGAACCGAACTTCATGAGCCAACTGATTAATTTCTGTGATTTAGATGACCAGATGGACCAAGAAGAATCGAAAGCTGACGGCAAGGCAACATGGCAGAAACTGGTGACCTGCATGAACGATCACTACAGACAGTATAATCCCCTCATCGGAAGAGAACAGGAATTGAAGCGTACCATTCAGGTTTTGTGTCGCCGTGACAAGAACAACCCTCTGCATGTAGGTGAACCTGGTGTCGGCAAGACGGCATTGGTCTGGGGACTTGTAAGGCTGATAGAGGAAGGCAAGGTGCCTGAACGGCTGAAAGGCAGTAAGGTTTACCAACTCGATATGGGAACGCTTTTGGCAGGAACGCAATATCGTGGTGACTTTGAGAATCGTATCAAACAGATGATGGATGGAATCCAGGAAGCGGGTGATAATAACATCGTCTATATTGATGAGATTCACACATTGGTCGGGGCTGGTGCGACCGGTGAGAGTGCCATGGATGCGTCAAATATGCTCAAACCTTATCTTGAAGCAGGGAGCATCCGTTTTATCGGTTCCACAACCTATGAGGAATATAACCGCCACTTCTCCCGTTCGAAGGGACTTATCCGTCGTTTCCAGCAAATCGACATCGCAGAACCGTCAGTTGATGAAACGAAAAACATCATTCGTCAACTACAGCCCCGATACGAGGAGTTCCATGGTGTGAAATATAGTGACGAGGCAATCTCGTTTGCTGTGGATGCAAGTGCCAGACATGTCAACGACCGTTTTCTGCCCGATAAGGCTATCGACCTCATCGACGAGGCAGGTGCTGCCATGGAGACAGAAGAGGATCCCCGAACCATTGGGAAGAAGGAAATTGCCGATGTGTTGTCAAAGACCTGTAAAGTAGATGCGCTCTCCGAAGCGGAAGAGGATGACTACCAACAACTGGAAAGTCTGGCTAACCGCATGCTTTCACAGATATACGGTCAGGACGAAGCCATACGTCAGGTGGTTGAGGCTGTTCAGATGTCGAGAGCGGGACTGTCGGATGATAACAAGCCTTTGGCATCGCTTCTGTTTGTCGGCCCTACAGGTGTGGGTAAGACGGAAGTTGCGCGAGTACTTTCAAAAGAACTTGGTATTGCACTTGTACGTTTCGACATGAGTGAATATACTGAGAAACATGCCGTGGCAAAGCTCATCGGGTCACCTGCAGGATATGTGGGCTATGAAGATGGTGGTCTGTTGACAGATGCCATTCGGAAGTCCCCGAACTGTGTGCTGTTGCTCGATGAGATTGAGAAAGCTCATCAGGATATCTATAACATCCTGCTGCAGGTGATGGACTATGCCCGTTTGACCGACAACAAAGGACGACATGCCGATTTCAGAAACGTGGTGCTGATTCTTACCTCAAATGCAGGAGCACAGTTCGCCTCACAGGCAGCAATCGGCTTCAATAGCAATACCAGCCGTGGTGATGCGATGATGAAACAAATCAAGAAGACATTCAAACCTGAATTTCTGAACAGACTGTCAGGGACTGTGGTCTTTCACGATATGGATAAACAGATGGCAACGCTGATACTGCAAAAGAAGCTGAGGGAGCTGGATGCCCGACTGGAAACGAAAAATGTGAAGATGACACTCAGTTCCGATGCTTTCGACCATCTCCTCAGCGAGGGCTTTACAGCAGAGTATGGTGCGCGTGAGATGGATCGTGTCATCTCTCAGAAACTGAAACCGTTGCTGATGCGCGAAATCCTGTTTGGCAGTCTGAAGCATGGTGGTAACATAACGATTGGAATGAAGGATGGCTGTATATCGATTGGATGACACATTGTGGTTTCCCGACCCGCACAAAGGTGAAGCTGACGGTCTCGTGGCTGTTGGAGGCGATTTATCGGTGAACCGTCTGCTGCTAGCCTATAGTAACGGCTTTTTCCCGTGGTTCTCTTTCCAACATCAGGTGGAGCCATGCTGGTATTGTCCTCTCGATAGGTTTGTCATCTTTCCCAGCAACATACACGTCAGTCATTCCATGAAGCAACTGTTGCATCAGCAGAAGTACATCGTGACCATCAATCAGGATTTTGAGGGCGTGATACGTGGTTGTTCCACTGTTGATTCCCGAAATCAGGAAGACGGAGCCTGGCTTGGGCCTGACATAATAAAGGCATACACAGAGATGCATCGTCTTGGTTATGCAGTCAGTGTAGAGGTGTGGGACCCGCAGGACTCGTCGTCAGCCGCAGGATACCCGAGGCTTGTCGGAGGCCTTTATGGCATCACTATCCGTAAGGCGTTCTTTGGGGAGAGCATGTTTTCATTAGTGCCAAATGCATCGAAGTTGGCGCTCATTTATCTGGCGCAGACCCTTGAGCGTATTGGTGGCCTTTTCATCGACTGCCAGTTTGAGACTCCCCATCTGAAGTCCATGGGTGGTCAGTACATCTCATACGACAGGTATATGGAAATGTTGGAGAGTTGAAGAGTTGAGGGTTGAAGAGTTTAAAAGTTTAAGGGCTTAAGAATTTAAGAGTTTAAAAGTTGAAGAATTGAAAAGCCGTATGTCTCTTCCTGCTCGCCATAGGTCTTGCCTACGGAGCAATGAGACTCTACGACCTGCCTGTACGCGAGTGGCTGAAAAGGAAATTATTCACATCGACTTCGAAAGCAAAATGAGAACTACCCGTTCTAAAACATAGATGTCTGTCTTATACTGAAATAGGTTGACACATTTAGGAACTTAATAAATGTGTAAAACGTATGAGAAAAAAGTATCAAAGAACTCCAAAGGAGAAGCGTGATGAAATCGTCTTGGCCTATTTGAGAGGCGAGAACACCTATCAAAAGTTGGGAAAGTATTATGGTGTACCCCCAGAAACGATAATGGTTTGGGTAAGCCGATACAGAAAACGAAAAAATGTTGTATCTTTGCAGACGGATTCCAAACCCAGTGAAGATATGGCACGTAAGAAGAAAGAGGCAGAGAAGTCTGCAGATGTACTGGCTCTAGAAGCGCGCATCCGCGAACTTGAGTTACAGAACCTGGCCCTGAACACGCTGATTGACGTTGCCGAAAAGAACGGCATCGAGATCAGAAAAAAATCTGGGGCCAAGCAGTAGAGGAACTCAACAGGCAGCATGGCCTGACCATCATTGCTGCCTGTGAGTTGCTTGGCCGTAGCCGTCAGGCCTTTTACAAGAAAAAGACAGACGAGGCTGAGAAGTTGGCACGTGAGATTAGAATCCTTGATGCCGTGCATGAGATACGCGGGTTTGATCCAGGCATCGGCGGAGTGAAACTCTGGACGATGCTCTGCGTGATGTTCAACACAGGCTGGATGCCTGGGCGCGATTCTTTCTTGAACATGCTACGCCGCCACGGACTTATGCAGAAGCCCCGCAGGAGCCGCTCCACGACGAACTCCAACCACCGCTTCCACAAGTGAAAGAATCTCATTAAGGGCTTCAAGCCAACGGCTGCCAATCAGCTGTGGCAGAGCGATATAACTTACATCGACCTTGTTGGCGGATGCTGCTACCTGCATCTGGTGACTGATGCCTACTCAAAGAAAATCGTGGGCTGGTGCCTGGCAGACTCCCTAGCTTCCGTCTTCACGCTCAAAGCCCTCCGCATGGCCATAGAACAGGCTGGAGGAGGTGACCTCTCCGGACTTATCCATCACTCCGACCGCGGCATCCAGTACTGCTGCGACCTCTACGTGGACGAACAACAGAAGCATGGTATACAAATCTCGATGACAGAAGACTACAAACCCACTGACAATGCCCTTGCAGAACGCGTTAACGGCATCATCAAGGGTGAGAGCATATATCGTCAGGACAGACGCTTTAAGACGTATGAGGAGGCCTTAGAGCAGATTGAGCGCTTCATCTTCTTCTACAATAGCAAGCGCCCACATTACAGCATCGGATTGCAGACTCCAAACGCTGTCCATGAGCAGAGTGGTGAACAGAAAAAAATGTGGAAAACGAAGATTTATCAGAAAAATGGCCAAAGTTTGCGAATTAATCCCTAACTTTGCAGGCAGCAGAATTCTCAGTTGTCAACACTTTCAGGAAAATGTCAACGAAATTAGGAACGCTGTCAACGTTATCAGGATGACTGTCAACCTGTTCAGGAAAACGATTGTCAACCACATCAGGAAATAAGCAAAAAACTGTCAACTAAAATCAGGAAAAGACAGTGCAATACACATTTACGCTTCACTTAACTGCAAGTGTAATTATTCATGGATTTATTTAATTAAAATTTGGTCGATTCAATATTATTGTGTATCTTTGCAAAATAAAAAGGAGAAGGGGGTATGGCGAGAAATCAGTGCATGTATAATGAAATGAGGAGCTAGAATAACTTTTATATTTTGAAAGCAATGACAAGAAAACAACATGATTTGAAAATCTTGCCTGAATATTTTGAGGCTATAGTGAAGGGCGAGAAGAATTTTGAGGTGAGGTTTAATGACCGCAACTTCGCTAAGGGTGATATCTTGCTCTTGAGGGAGCATGATGGAAATAGTTATACCGGACGCCAAATAACAACAGAAGTCACTTATTTACTGGATAATCCTGCTTACTGCAAAGAGGGATATGTGATTATGGCTATAAAGAAACTTAAAATCAAATAATATCGGCCCAATGAAACCTAAGAGAATCATACTGATCTGACATGGGGAATCCCATGCAAATGTGGATAAATATTTGTTCGGACGAGTGCCTGACTACACGATAGAACTGACTGAGAAAGGACGCGAGCAGGCGAAAGAGGCTGGCAAGCGTTTGAGGGAATTGGTGGGGGTGGAGTCCTTGTATTTCTATGTGTCTCCTTTTTGGCGTGCCCGTTCTACCTTTGAAGGGGTGGCTTCTGCCTTTCCAAGAGACCAATTCACGTATAGTGAGGAGCCTAGATTGAGAGAACAGGAGTGGGGATATCTGAGATGTCAGGAGGATTTTGATAAGATATGTCGTGAGAGACGTGAATATGGTACGTTCTACTATCGCATACCAGGTGGTGAGGCTGGTTCGGATGTGTATGACCGCATCAATGACTTGTTGGGAAGTCTGCATCGGGATTTCGCAGATAAAGACTTTCCAGAGAACTGTGTGCTTGTGACGCACGGACTGACCATCCGCCTGTTTATCATGCGTTTCTTCCATCTGACAGTGGAGGAGTTTGAACAGATGATGCCTCCGAAGAATTGTGATCTGTTGATTCTGGAACTGCAAGAGGATGGGCATTATCGCCTGATAACGGAAATGGCGTATTCAGCAGAACCATTGCGCTATTCACGACCAATAGAATTGTAACTATCATTTAGACTTTAACATTCACCTCTAAACGAATCATTATGGAAACCATTGATAATAAAATAAAGAATCTTGAAGCACGTGGAATACCACCTGCACAGATTGATTGCTCGGATTTGGACAAGTTGCTCATGAATGCGCCATCCGATTTGACTTTGGCATTATCCGAGATGAAGCGTAAAAAAGTGATTACCTTGGATGAATTCAAGAAGGAGTTCAAGGAATGGCGCGACCCTGTTGTTCGTATGCCACGATTCAATACGTTCTTCACCAAGCATTTTGTGGCACAGCTGCACGAAGTACTTGACTATCACGTCGAGCTACATGGATTCCCCGAAGTCAGCTATGGAATATTTGAGTGCCTGTGCTACGACCTGAGGAAGCTGCCCAATTCTCCTTTGAAGAGATCTTACCCCACCACCAACCCCAAGGTTCGCTACATCATGTCAATGACCTTCAATTTTACCTACTATTACGATCTGGAAGCTCTCACAATCCTATCCATCTGCAGATAACTGTCATAGCTGGATTAAGATACGTTCATTATTAACAACTGCCTAAGCAGAAAACTATTCATTATGGAGCCAAAGAGAATCAACCTTTAGCTCATAACTTTGAACAGCCTACGCTCTCGCATCATATTCATAAAAATATAGTAAAACATCTTTTATTCACCAAAAATAGTTTTATTTTAATGCTTTTTTCTCATTCATTTTCTTTTGAATCGAATTATTTGTGTATCTTTGCAAGTAAAAAGGAGGAAGGGTTATGGCGAGAAAACGGATTAGAATAATAGGTGAAACCATAAAACGGAATACACCCATCGCTACGCTTATCAGTCTGTTTGAAGATAAGCGGAGCGGAAAAGTGATGGAATCGCGTGAGGAGATAAAATGGCGTTTCCGCGCTCTCGATTGGGAATATCAGCAACGCATACTTACTGACTTCCTTCAGTCGGGGAAGCTGGATCGTATATGGGCTTGTGCTGCCTTGCTCGACCTATGGGATCCTATGTTCGAACCTAAGATAAAGGAACTCTGGGAACAGTATCATGATGATGTCTGCAAATGGGTGGTCATCCGTCACCTTCCGATAGAATACATTACGCAGCATATGGATGAATTCACGGCTAAGCGCGACTATTACTATATCTGTCTGCGACTGGCACAAGATAAGGATTACGAGATAGAAACTGACAGACTCAGCATTGCTGACTATCTGGGCGTTCTCTTCCATACGGGTAGAGGTTTCGACGGGATTCATGCCGAAACCATTCTTTTCCAGATTGTTCATGAAAACTGTTTGCATCCACTTAGTCGATACGCTTTTGACAAGTCCTTTGATTTCCATCACCCTACCGATATATTCTCTCCTATGGATTTGCGTGATGTGAGGCGTGTCTTTTATTACTTCCGGGATGAACATCTAGGCCTATGGGATCTTGATTTCTTCACGTGGAACAAACAGGTGGAAGAAGCCATTCAGGCGAGTGAAGAGTATCAGCAACTTAAATCATACGCCGATCATTTCAATCTTCTTGATGATTGGATTCGTGAAATCATGCGCAAATACGCCTATATTGCCTTGCCTGATGTGTATAAATACCCTACAGATCCTTCACCAGAGGATATGGTTATGCCTCTCAACGAACGTTTGGCTTACAAACGTCATGAGGGTTTCTATGATGATCTCATGGAGGAAGGAGAGGAAGACTGGCTTCCATTTAATGAAATCACCAGCGTACAAGATGTCCCGTTCTAAAACTTAGATGTCTGCGTTATAATCCCTTAAGCCACCAAGGGCCAGCTTCTTCTTCTTCAAACTCTTCGGAAATCAGATGGCCTTTCTGGGGTTTCCATGGGTAGCGTTTTACTGCTGGGGGTGGCCAGTCGTCGAAACGCCAATCTGCCCAATCGAACCACCCCCGGTTCCTTAGATAGGTTTGCCATTTGGTCCAGTATGCAGCGCTTTCCAAACTGTGGTCTTCGTTGATTGGGAATCCTTCGAATGTTAATTCTTTCAATCCGGACAGGTTGTGCAGTACGGAGAAACCGAACAGATCCTGTTGCCAGCTTCTGACTGCTGTCTTGTAGTTGATGATGCGGGTGTTCGTCAGGAGCATCAGGTGGATAGGGGGCACTATGTCGAACTGACACGATAGCGCAAGGAACTTACGCATCCTGCATGCATGGGTGTATAGCAGCATTGCAGGACTGAATCTGAGCTCGTTTTCTTTCTTGCTGATTGTGCCGTCAGGAAGTACTTTCCGGAAACAGGGACTCAGTTTGCCTGACTTGGAGCTGCGAAGCCTTTTGTCGGCATACTCTACGGTCCCGTCTTCTACAAATCCATAGTCCACACACATCAGTACGATTTCGGTTTTAGTGGCGTAGAAATACACATGGTATCCTTCGATTTCCATTACGGAGAAGGAGGAAAACACTTCTTTGTTCTTACCAATCCCGGACAGGAAGCCACGAATGGTATCGTTGGTCTGTATGAAAAATCTGTCAATCATGATTAAATGCTTTTTTTGTTGTTATTATATCAGGCACTGAAGCATGAATATAGTTGTTGGTTAGGTTATATAAATATGAAAAACAGCATGATGGTTCTGTTGAAATAAGAACATAACGAGAGACAGGATGGTTTCCCTGATGCGGAAACGTCCTGATGAACGATGCGTAAACAAAATGAGCCGTTGTGTGATACCAATGATAACAATATGCCAAAGAACGCCTGATGTGGTACCCCACATCACACTTGCAGAAAAGCTACAATGAAGGGTTGTAGTTCCCTAACACAGAATGTGCATTGATCTGCTAAAATAATTTGTTATCATTGATGCTATTTTTCATTTGCGGTTGCAAAGGTATGCATAATAAATGAACTGACCAAAGGGTTTTCCATATTTTTTTCAGAAACGGTATATTGCCTGCAAACGAATGATAATTATGCTCACTTCGTGGGCTTTTCTGCGAACTTTAAAGGGCGTGGAAGTTAATTTTCTGTTTGGGAAGTGAAAATAAATTAATTTATTTTGTACTTATCTCAGCTTTTAGTAACTTTGCAATGAAATAATAGAACGAATCAATGGATAAGGAACAAAAAAAGAATCAGAGTGTGGCCGCTGGGGTCATGATGGTGTGGATCTGTGTGCTTGTGATTTTGCTGGCTGGAATGGGTGTCGTCTATTCAATCTCGAAGGGTTGGCTGGGTAACATTCCTGATATTGAAGAGTTGCAGAACCCTATTAACAAATATGCTTCGCGCGTGTATTCGGACGACGGGGTGCTGCTGGGCACTTGGAGCTATGCGAGTCAGAATCGTGTGATGGTGCCGTATGACTCTATCCCTGAGAATCTGGTGAAGGCGTTGGTGGCTACGGAGGACGAGCGTTTCTTCGAGCACTCGGGTATCGACTTCAAGGCGTTGGGACGTGCCATCGTGAAGACTTTGATCATGGGTGATAAGTCGGCTGGTGGTGGTAGTACGCTGACGCAGCAGCTGGCCAAGCAGCTTTATACGGATGTGGCTCACGATGTGAAGGGGCGTATCTTGCAGAAGCCGATTGAGTGGTACATAGCCGTTCAACTGGAGAAGTTCTACACGAAGGAGGAAATCATCGCGATGTACCTGAACCAGTTTGACTTCCTCTACAATGCTGTGGGCATCAAGAGTGCTGCGCAGACTTACTTCGGTAAGGCTCCGTATGACTTGGACCTGAACGAGTGTGCGGTGTTGGTGGGTATGTGTAAGAATCCGTCGCTCTACAATCCGGTTCGTGACAATCAGGTGTGCAAGGAGCGCAGGAATGTGGTGCTGCAGCAGATGCTGAAAGAGGGTTATATCACGAGGGCTCAGTTTGACAATACGAGTCAGATGCCTGTCGATGTGTCGCTGTTCAAAATTACTTCGCATAATGAGGGTATTGCCCCTTATCTGCGTGAGTGTCTGCGCCAGATGATGATGGCTAAGGAGCCTGACAGAAGCGACTATGCTTCGTGGCAGTATCAGCAGTACTACGACGACTCGCTGGCTTGGGAGACTGATCCGTTGTTCGGATGGTGTAACAAGAACAAGAAGAAGAACGGTGAGTACTATAACATCTATACGGATGGTCTGAAGGTGTACACTACGCTCGACACCCGTATGCAGAAATATGCTGAGGAGGCGATGAGGGAGCATGTTGCCAAATATCTGCAACCTGCTTTCGAAACGCTGAAAAACCGTTATTCGACGTTCCCGTATATCGGTGTGAAGAAGGATAGGGTGGACCGTATCGTGAATCGTGCCATCAAGCAGTCGGAGCGTTATCGCCTGCTGAAAGAAGCTGGATGGTCGGAAGAGCAAATCATGGAGTCGTTCAACACCAAGGTGTCGATGACCTTGATGAAATATGAGAAAGACGGTACTTGCTCTGAGTTTGAGACAGAGATGACTCCGCGTGACTCTATTCTCTATTATAAGAAGTTCTTGCGCTCGGCAATGATGGCGATGGATCCGCAGACGGGTTATGTACGCGCATACGTGCCTGGCTTGAACTTCAAGCATTTCCAATATGATAATGTATTGGGTTTCCATGGTGGACGCCGTCAGGTGGGTTCGACCATCAAACCTTATCTCTATAGTCTGGCTGTGATGAACGGTTGGACACCTTGCGACGAAATCAATACCTCGCAATTCTCAGCAGGTGGATGGAGTCCGAAGGGTGGAGTAGGCGGCTATCGTACGCTTGCCGCTGCATTGGCTGCATCGAGCAACCAGGCAAGTGCCCGACTGATTGACCAGCTGCGTCCAGAGAACTTCATCAGACTGCTCCGTCAGTTTGGTATCCATACGGTGAATATCGAGCCGAACCTGACGCTGTGTCTGGGAACGTGTGACATCAGTGTGGGCGAGATGGTGAGCGGCTATACGGCTTTCGCCAATCAGGGACTGAGAACAGCTCCGCTGCTGGTGACTCACATAGAGGATGCTGACGGTAATGTGGTGGCTACGTTCACGCCTCGCACCAATGAGGTACTGTCGCCTGAAGCTGCCTATCAGATGGTGACGATGCTGCGTGGTGTGATCAACAGCGGTACGGGTCGTGCTTTGCGCTCGTCGATACGAGCTGATATGGGAGGTAAAACCGGTACGACCAACTCGCATGCTGACGGATGGTTCATGGGCTTCACTCCGCATCTCGTAGTAGGTGCATGGGTAGGTGGAGACGATCGCGATATCCACTTCGACTCAATGGGTTACGGACAAGGTGCACGTGCTGCTTTGCCTATCTATCATAAGTTTATGGATAAGGTGTACAGAGACGGCCGATTCGGCATCACTCAAGATCAGAAGTTTGAGGAGCCGGAGGACTTCGACCCATGTTATGATGAGCTGGACGAACTGCGTAGCTTGGAGCATGTGGGCGAGCAGGAAGTGGATGAGAATGAGAACCAGATAGACGAGGCGTTCCAGTAATGAAGAAAGATTAGGAAGGGATTTGAACATGAAGTTTATAGGTATTATTCCAGCAAGATATGCATCGACCAGATTTCCTGCCAAGCCACTTGCGATGCTTGGAGGGAAGAGGGTGATAGAAAGGGTGTATGCCCAAGTGAAGGGGCAGCTCGATGATGTGTGGGTAGCAACCGATGATGAGCGGATAGAGCAAGCCGTGAAAGACTTCGGGGGACAGGTGGTGATGACCAGCACTGAGTGTCGGAGCGGAACGGACCGCTGTTGGGAGGCTGCCAGCAAACTGCAACTCGTAGATGATGATGTGGTGGTGAACATCCAAGGAGACGAACCCTTTATCCAACCTCGTCAGATTGATGCCATCAAGGCATGCTTTGATGAACCATCGGTTGATATAGCAACACTGGTAAAACCCTTCGTGCCTGCTGACGGATTTGCTGCCCTCGAGAATGTGAACTCTCCGAAGGTGGTGGTGAACCGCAATATGGAAGCGCTGTATTTCTCGCGCTCCATCATTCCGTTCACACGAGGAAAGGACAAGGCAGAATGGCTGGCTGGTCATACGTATTTTAAGCACATCGGTATATATGCCTACCGAATCAATGTGTTGAAAGCCATCACACAGTTGCCGCAATCATCGCTTGAACTGGCAGAATCGTTGGAGCAACTGAGATGGCTGGAGAATGGCTATCGCATCAAAGTGGGCATATCGGATATCGAAACCATCGGGATCGATACACCCGAAGACCTTGCGAGAGCGGAAGAGTTTTTGAAACGGAATAACGAAAAATAGAAGAGATATGAAAAAATTAATGTATGTGGTTTTGCTGAGTCTTGGTGTGACAGCCTTTGTGGCTTGTTCGGTAGATACCAATGACGAAGCTACAGCAACCATCGAATACGAGGGATATTGTGACAGTGTGGTGTATGAGGACGTTCTGGATACGGTGTTCACACCTTATATTATGAAGATCATCACATCGAAAACAGCTCCGTTGTCGGGTTCCAACTCGGTGTTTTCGGAGTCTGCAACCATCAACGACGCCTCGTATCGGAATGCTGTATATAACTGCAATATCAAGGCGATGCAGACCTACGAGTCGATGCAGCGAAACGTGTCTTCGAAGGTGTTACGTGACCTGCTTGAGACGACCTATGGCGACTCTGTCAACGTATCGCAACTTGGATTCTTCACCATCTATTACAGCCTGTATGGGTTTATCGACATGCAGACCGTGAAGGTGGGGACGGTCGTGAGGGAGTATTGACAAACCGACTCCATACAAAGTTCACAATCAAATACTACATCATCAATACTAATCTACCATGCGAATCTACATTTTACTGACCTTGCTGGCTATCTGCCAGACAATGATTGCCCAACCGAAATACGACCTGAAACACATGCAGCGAGAGAAAATGGGCAGAGGGGTTGTGGTCTGTCCCACGAAGGAAGGTGACAGTGTGAGTGTGTCGTGGCGCTATCTGGATGATGACAGCCAGACGACAGCCTTCAATGTCTATCGAGACGGAAAACGTCAGAACAAACAACCCATTACGGGAGCTACATACCTCAAACTTCCCAATGAAGGAGCTGCCACCTATGAGGTGAGAACCGTAGATAAAGGAAAAGAATCACATAGGAATGACGGGCGTTATACCCTGAAGGCAGATGCTCCGAAGGGCTATCTCAGCATCCCGCTCGATGTGCCTCAAGGCGGTTCTACACCAGACGGACGTCGATATGGCTATAGTGCCAACGATGCTTCAGTGGGAGATGTAGATGGTGATGGAGCATACGAAATCATTTTGAAATGGGACCCCTCGAACTCACACGATAATGCTCATGATGGCTATACAGGCAATGTGCTGTTTGATTGCTATCGGTTGGATGGTACACGATTGTGGCGTATCGATCTTGGTAGAAATATACGGGCTGGGGCACACTACACCCAGTTTATGGTGTTTGACCTCGATGGAGACGGGAAAGCAGAAGTGGTGATGAAAACATCGGACGGAACGATTGACGGGAAAGGGAAAGTGATAGGGAATGCAGAAGCAGACTATAGAACACATACAGGCAGACAAGGACGCATCTTGTCGGGCAACGAGTACCTGACGGTATTCAGCGGATTGACAGGCGAGAACCTATGTACGGTCGATTATGTGCCAGCACTCAATTCGGGCAACTGGGGAGACGACTATGGTAACAGGAGCGAACGCTATCTGGCTTGTGTGGCCTACCTGGACGGAAAGCATCCAAGTGTGGTGATGTGTAGAGGATATTATGAACGTACAACCTTAACAGCTTGGGATTGGGATGGTAAACAACTGAAACAACGTTGGGCTTTCGACTCTCAGAACCAAGGTATGAAAGGGTGGGGCGGACAAGGAAACCACAACCTGAGAGTGGCAGATGTGGACGGAGACGGGTGTGACGAGATTGTGTATGGTGCGATGTGTGTGGATCAAGACGGTAAGGGCTTGTGGAACACACGTATGGGACATGGTGATGCGATGCATCTGATGGGGTTCTTCCCCGATTCGGACAAGTTGCAGGTGTGGGATGTGCATGAGAATCGTCGAGACGGCTCTACATTGGTTCAGGCTGCTACTGGTGAGGTGATATTCCAGATACCTTCGAATGCAGATGTGGGAAGAGGAATGGCAGCAGATATCGACCCGACAAATTACGGAATAGAGATGTGGTCGTCAGCCTCAGGAGGAATCGTGAATACCAGGGGAGAAGTGGTGAGTCAGGCTCGTGTTTCGACCAATTTTGCAATTTGGTGGACAGGTGACTTGAATCGTGAATTGCTCGACGGAGCACGCATCACGAAGTACAACCCCGAGACGAAACAAGTGGACGTGTTGCTCGATATGTCGCGCGAATGTAGCTTTAATAATGGAACGAAGAGCAATCCTTGTCTGGAGGTCGATCTGCTAGGTGACTGGCGCGAGGAGGTAATTGTGAGAACACGTAACAGCAACGAGTTGAGAATCTACATCACCGACTATACAACCCCATATCGATTCCACACCTTCATGCAGGATATTCCATACCGCATCAGTGTGGCGACCCAGAATGTAGCATATAACCAACCCTCAGAGCTGGGATGCTATTTCGGATCGGATTTCAAGAAAGGAACGACATTCAGAGGTTGGAAGTTTGAATAAAGTGTAGGAGACAAAAATGTTTTTAAAGTAGAAGAAATATGTCATTTGAAGGTATTGAGAAATTGTTAGAGACCAAAGTGTTCGGGATAGAGTTGATGACTCCCATCATGTTTTGCTTGAAAGCAATAGCCATCTTTCTGCTGGTACAGATAGCTGTGTGGGTTATCCGTTACTTGATGAACCCTCAGCGTGCCCGTTTGAAGAATCGTAAGTTTGATGAGACGAGTATGGTGTTTTTCCGCAAATTCCTTGTCACGGTTGCGTATGTGCTTGGAATTGCCAGCATTATGTTCTTGATTCCAGCCTTGCGAACCTTTGCTACATCCATACTTGCGAGTGCAGGTATCGTAGCGATGGCGGTGGGTCTTGCATCTCAGGAAGCACTTGCTAACTTTGTAAGCGGTATCTTTATCATTCTGGCTAAACCGTTCCGAATCGGTGATGTGGTGACTCTGGATAGCGGACAGAGCGGTAAAGTGACAGAAATAGCAATACGACATACCATCATTACCACCCCCGAAAACCGTATGGTAATCGTACCGAACTCAAAAGTCAATTCGGCAATTATCACCAATTCCACCATTCACGACACACGAACCTGTGTGTTTGTGGAAGTAGGAGTGGCTTACCCGGAAAACCTCGATCATTGCATTGAGGAAATGCGTAAGGTGATAGAAAAAGACGAAAGAGTGTTGGATAAGCGTACCGAAGTGGAAAAGCAGTCGGGAGTGGAGAAGGTGATTATTCGTGTGATGGAGCTTGGACAGTATGCCATCACCCTTCGTGCTTATGTGTGGGCAGCTACGCCTACTGAGGCTTTTGTGCTGAAATGTGATATGCTGAAAGCTGTAAAAGACCACTTTGACGAAGTCGGTATAGAGATTCCATATCCATATATGAATGTGGTGAAGAAGGGGTAAATCCCCCCAACCCCCTTTAGGGGGAGATAAGAAACGGCCCCCCCAACCCCCTTTAGGGGGAGATAAGAAGGTTCAAAGTTCAAGGTTCAAAGTTCAAAGTTCAAGGTTCAAGGTTCAAAGTTGATAGTAAGAGGTATGAATTATCAGGAAATTTTGGATAAATATTATCCTGAGGATAATGAGTTGAAGCGGATATTAACTGTTCATAGCAGGAAAGTTGCTGATAAAGCGTTGGAGATTGCCCGCAATCATCCTGAACTGGACCTGGACTTGCAGTTCATAGAAGAAGCTGCTATGCTGCATGATATAGGTATCAAAGATTGTGATGCAGCAGGTATCTGTTGTTACGGAACAAAACCATATATCTGTCATGGAACCATTGGGGCAGAACTGTTGAGAAATGAAGGATATCCTCGTCACGCTTTGGTTTGCGAACGACATACAGGAACAGGACTGACTCTTGATTATATCCTTACTAACAATCTTCCGCTCCCTCATAGGGATTTGGTTCCTGTTTCCTTAGAGGAACAGCTGATCTGTTTCGCAGATAAATTCTTTTCGAAAACACATCCCGAACAAGAGAAGTCGAAAGAGGCGGCATTGAAGAGTGTTGCAAAATTCGGGGAAGAATGTGCAGAAAAATTCATTCTTTGGAGCAAAATGTTCCTTTAACCAACAACTTTTTCCATTCTTTAAGATTATTTATGATGGAACGAGACAATAGTCTCGTTATTTTGTCGTAACTTTGCATTTTGTAATGTGATAGGCAAAGTTTTGAACAAGAGAATCTACATATTGTTGATGTTATTATGCGTGATGGTCACCATAGCGCAAGGTAACGGTAACGTGAGAGGACGTATCGTGAATGATTCGATTATTGTTGGTGACGATAGTTTGCCTTCACTCCCCATTGATACCACAATCGTTCCGCTTGATTCTGTAATTGATTCTCAGTTACTGCAACTTGACTCTATCAAAAACCAATTCGACAAGGAACATGGTATCGAAGTAAAGGGAAATCCACGAGCGATTCAATGGAACGACTCTGTTGCAGCTGCAGAAGATTCAATCCGTAGAAGCAAGAAACCTGATGTGCTTGATGCGCCCGTATCGTATGAGGCGAAAGACTCTGTTGTCTTTTTCATGAAGACCAAGAACGCTTATCTCTATGGAGAGGGTGACGTGAGGTATCAGAACATGAAACTGACCGCAGAACAGATACAGATGAATATGGACAGCTCTATCGTTCATGCGACCTATAAGCCTGATACGCTGGAGAACACGATGATTGGTAAACCTGTGTTCAAACAAGGGAACGATGAGTATGTGTCGGAGAAGATGGACTACAACTTCAAGACAAGGAAAGGATTCATCACGAACGTGACCACCGAAACTGACGACGGACAAGGAAGAGGATTCATACGAAGCGAAGAGTCGAAGAAGGGTGACGGAGATGAAGTCTATCTGCGTAGGGGAACCTATACGACATGTGACGAAGAACATCCGCACTTCTACATCGCTATGTCACGTGCAAAGGTGCATACAGGAAAGAGCGTATTCTCTGGACCTGCTTGGTTGGTAGTGGAAGACGTTCCGCTTCCTGTCATCGTTCCGTTCGCCTTCTTCCCCTTAACCAGTAAGTATTCGTCAGGATTTATCATGCCAAGTTATGGTGATGAATCGACTCGTGGTTTCTATCTGCGTGATGGAGGCTACTATTTTGCAATCAACGATCATATCGATGCAAAACTCACAGGTGAGATATTTACGAAGGGTTCGTGGGCCGTTGCTTTGCAAACTACCTATAGGAAACGTTATAAGTACTCAGGAAACTTCTATTTCAACTATCAGGTAACGAAAGACGGAGAGAAGAATATGCCTGACTACAATGTCGTAAAGAACTTCAAGTTGCAGTGGTCGCATCGTCAGGATAGTAAGGCGAGTCCTAATAGTTCGTTCCAAGCAAGTGTCAACTTTGCTACCCAAAGCTACGAGCGAAACAACCTTTCCAGCTTGTATAACCCGACTTCTTATTCACAAAGTACACGAACATCGAGTGTCAGCTATTCACATACCTTCGATAAGATAGGATTGACCCTCTCGTCGAGTTTCAATATTGCACAGAATATGAAGGACTCAACGGTGACGCTCACTTTGCCGAATCTTAGCATTTCTGTGAATAGGTTCTATCCATTCAAGAGAAAGCATCAAGTGGGTAAGGAACGTTGGTATGAAAAGATATCTGTAAACTATACAGGAACCCTCTCCAACAGTATCTCAACGAAGGAAGACAAGCTCTTGCATTCTAATCTCATCAAAGACTGGCGAAACGGTATGCGTCATGTGATTCCGATTTCTGCATCGTTCAATTTGGGATTCATGAACATAACACCATCTTTCAATTATACAGAACGATGGTATACGAACCGTATTGAACAGAGTTGGAACCCGATATCTCAGGTTGTGGAGCGAGATACCGTCTGGGGATTCAATCGTGTGTATAATTACGATTTGAGTTTATCGTTCAATACAAAACTCTACGGATTCTACACCCCGAATCCAAAGATATGGGGCAGTAAGATTGAGAAAGTGCGACATGTGTTCACACCAACAATCAGTTTCAGCTATGCACCTGATTTCGGAGCAAGCCGTTATGGATATTGGAAGACCTATACAAAGACCGACTTGGATGGAAATGTGACCTTGGTTGAGTATTCTCCGTATTCAAGCGCACTCTATGGAACTGTGAGTCGAGGTAGGACCGGTTCGATTACATTTGATGTGTCGAACAACTTGGAGATGAAGTATAAGGCAGCGAATGATTCCACAAAGAAAATCATCTTAATTGACGAATTAGGAGCGAGTCTTTCGTATAATATGGCTGCTAAGACTCAACCTTGGAGTAACCTATCTACCCGTCTGCGACTCAAATGGGGAAAGGCTACATTCAACATGTCGGCTGTGTTCCATACCTATGCCTATGAGTTCGATAGTAAGGGTAATGTTGTAGTTGGAAACCGAACAGAGTGGTCGTATGGTCGATTTGGTCGATTCCAAGGTATGAGTAAGAACCTCTCGTATTCATTTAATAACCAAACCTGGGGAAAAATCAAAAAGTTCTTTGCTAAATTACGAGGTAAAAAGGTTGATGATGAAGAAGATGAGAAGAACAAAATCCCAGATACAGATGATGAGGACAACGAATCGTCATCCTCATCCGATAAGAAACCCAAGAATGGTAGTGATCAACTCGACGAGGATGGATACATGAAGTTCTCCATCCCCTGGTCGTTCAGTATTTCGTATGGTATCACGATGGCAGAAGATCGTTCTGCTAAGATAAACGTGAAGAACATGCGCTACCCGTACAAGTTTACGCAAAACCTAAATTTCTCGGGTACCATCAAGCTATCAAGTGCTTGGAATGCAAGTTTCTCTTCTGGTTATGACTTCACCAATCACGCAATATCCATGACCACTTGCAATATATCACGTGACATGCACTGCTTCAATATCAGTTGTGGTTTCGTCTTTGGAACATTTACCTCATATCATATCACCCTTCGTGCGAATGCAAGTACGCTGACGGATGCTCTGAAGTACGATAAGAAGAGTAGCTATTCAAGCTCAATTCGTTGGTACTAACAAGGAAACCTATATTTCTACCTCGATCGGAGATAGGTCTTCAGCAGTAATACGAACCTTTGCTTTCTGTGTAGGATTATTGCGCATGATATAAGCGAGAAGACGTCCGCGATTAGCATTCTTGTGTGGTTGCTTCGGAGCAGACATGTCACTATTATTTGCATTCTCTAATCCAAGCAATTTTCCGCCACTGATGACTTCGCACTTTACATCCTTTCGATAGTTAAGAACTCGAATGCCTTTTGCATCTACAATGTTGATAAGTAGATGGAACAATCCTCCATTATTGTTTGAGATCGGTAGAACGGTTGCACTGACTTTAGCCGCTTCACTATGCGTCTGGATTTCGTAGCTTGTTGTAGCTTTCGATTGTTTATCCAACCCTTCTACCTGCAGAGTACCAGCTTCATAAGGTATATCCCAATAAATGATACCAGTATTATCGTCTCGTTCTTTCTTCTCTCCAACTTCCTTTCCATTGAGAATCAGTCGAGCATATGGTTGGTTTGTATAGCAGAGTACACGTATGGTTTGTCCTTCTTGATAGTTCCAATTGTCCCAAGCATCTGTAGATAGGTTCACACGCCCATTACGATTGCCGCGATTGTTTCCGCCAAATTGATTGTTTCCACCACGAATTGCTTGTGTACCGATATAGGCAACCGGATCTGTTCGCCATAGAGACGCGAAGAAATGACCTCGAGGTTTAAGAAATCCTGCAAAGTCAATCAAACCGGTTCCCAATCCTCGTGATGGCCAAGCTCCTGATTCTCCAAGATATTCATATCCCGTCCATACAAAATGTCCGAAGATATGTGGATTGTCGCGAACTGCTTTCCATGATGATAGATTGGTGCTGGTCTCACTACCATAGATGACTCGCTTCGGATAGGTCTTATGATCCTCCAAATAGCGATTTTCAGTATAGTTGTATCCGCAGACATCAACAGCTTCGGGGTATTCTGTCTGATTACTCATTACAACACCCGCCATTGCTCCTGTTACAGCTCGCGATGGATCGATACTGCGAATGATAGCTGCTAATCGTTTTGCAATCGTTCCGATTCGTTCAGCACGTGGTGCGTCTTTCTTGTATCCTCCATACATTGGTTGGCTGATACCTGCGTTGTCACCGTCGAGAACAGGATGAGAGTATGGATCGTTAGGGTAATCTACTTCATTTCCGACACTCCAAAGAAACACACTTGGGTGGTTGCGGTCGCGACGTACCATATCTGCGATATCGCGATCAATCCATTCCTCAAAGAAGTCATAAGTACCATCATAACCAGGTGTACCTTGATTCCATCCTTTCAGCCATTTGCGTTTTGGATATTCCCATTCGTCGCTACCTTCATCCATGATAAGAAATCCCATCTCATCAGCTAATTCATAGACATCGGGAGCTTGAACATTGTGACTCATACGTATAGCATTCACACCCATATCTTTGAGGGAGATGAACCTACGTTGCCAGACTTCTCGGGGAACAGCAGCACCAAGAACGCCTGCATCGTGGTGGATACACACACCCTTTACTTTCATCCATTCACCATTGAGAGCAAAACCTTTGTTGGGGTCGAATTGAAGAGAGCGGATGCCAACTCGTGTGTCGGATTGGTCAATTGTTTTTCCTTCTGATCTTAATTCTACATGTAATGAATATAAATATGGTGTAGTTATACTCCACAGATGAGGAGCCGAGATGGATAACTGGCAAGTGAATATGCCATCTTTATTGCGCTCACTACTGTTTTTCTCTCCTACAATCTTACCATTTGCATCTTTGAGGGTGGCCTTTACAGTTAGGTTCTTGGTCGCATTATCTCCTTGAACGATTTCTGTTGCCACATGAATATTGGTACGATTGGCTGTAATGTCTTTTGCCTCATAGCTGACTCCCCATTGAGCAATGTGGGTATCAGCAGAGGAAATAAACCAAACGTTACGATAGATGCCAGAACCTGTGTACCAACGTGAGTCGGCATAACGGCTGTGATCCACTCGTACGGCTATCACATTATCCCCTTTATTTATATATGGTGTCAGGTCGTACATGAATGAAATATATCCATTTGGACGTTTTCCAAGCAGGTGACCATTAATGTAGACCTCGCTGCGATTATATACCCCTTCGAAATAGATGAATCGTTTCTCATTTTGAGGAATAGCAGCATCGAGCGTGAAATGCTTTCGATACCAAGCAATGCCACCAGGAAGATAACCTGTACAACTCGCTAAGTCGCGTGAAGGGGTTCCCTCGATTGACCAATCGTGGGGTAGGGTGAGAGTTTGCCATCCATCCTCATTGCATTTGACCTCTTTATATTCTTGCTTGTCAGAGAGGCTGAACAACCAAGTGTCGTTGAATAAACTTGCATTGCCAAATCCAACTTGAGCCGCTATGAAGAGCGAATGCTGTGTGATAAAAAGGTAGATAAGGATTCGTTTCATGTTAGCTTGATTTTCAGGATGTTTACTGAGAAGGCAGGAACTTTAAAGTCTACTTTATTTCGGTTAGAGGCCTTTACGGTAGTTGTCTGAGGATAAATGTTCTTAGGATTATCGAGTGTGTTCTCATCATTTCCGTCTTTAGATGCTAGACGAATGAGAGTAACAGCATCTGCTTTGTTGGTATCGATGGAGCAGTTCTTTAGATTTAATGTTCCGTCAGCGAACCCTTCACCAACATTGACAATCTTCACATACATAGTTTTTGTTGCAGCATCAATCGTAGTAGATGCGTACACTCCCTCCATCGCGCTACTCTTTTGAAGCTTACAAGTGAAATCGAGTTTCCCGTCAAGGTAGCACTTTATGTTGTCTCCTTCTATGTCTACTTGTAGGTCGTACCATTTGTCATTTTGAACAGAGAAACGTTTGTCGCGTGCTATCTGAATCTTTCCTCCACCGATAGTTTGTTCTACATTGTTTTGAACATTAGACCATCCGCCGATGTTGTACCATTGGAAGTTTTGTGCATCCTTATATCCAAATAGAACCATAAAACCTTCTGCACCACTTAGTTTCTTTGCTTGTACCTTATAGGTGTATTTCTTAGCATCGATTTGTGTAGGGCAAAGAATCATAGCGGGTGTCTCGTTTGATGTCTGTGAGAGTTCGCTGTTAGTTGCATTCCAGGAGCCACTTTGACGTACCCATTTCGAGAAATCGCCAATATTAATCGTAGAACCATCAACTATCAACTGGGCGTTTCGGTACTGAACATTGGTGTTCCAAGTGGCCAATCCCACTTGTACAGGCTTGTTTTCCTCTTCCTTATTTGCTTGTGGCATTGTGAGTTTATATGTCCACTCTGTTTTTAGAACTTGCGTGCCGATGTTATTAGGAAACAACTGCTGCACATAATAAGAAGGAGTACCCATCACTTTATTTGAGTTGAAACGAATCATGTCTGGACGCCAACGTGCATCGTTCTCGTTTACGAATATAGGAGCGTATGAGTTCATGACAACCACATCAGAGTTGTTTTCCATACCCATCATATACACAGCTTCTCCAAGTGCAGCATTAAGGTTACCTATATCGCCAAACTGACTCGTAACAGCATATTCGCCTACATAGATTTTATATTTAGAACGATCATAGCTGTCATACTTGTCGAAACGGTCAGCAAACCATTTTGGATTGCGATAATAATGTTCATCGACCATCTCAACAGGATAGTTGTTTCGCCATGAAGGATTGTCGGTACTCCAAGACTCTACATTGCCAATACAATGAACATTCGGGTATTTTGCCTTGATGGCATTGTAGAATTGGATATATCGTTCGGGGTAATGGTCGCTTTGGTCACTATTGTTATTCATGTTGAAATTATAGTTCTCATTACCAATTTCAATATATTCGAGGTTAAATGGTGCTGGGTGACCATTCTCTGCACGCATCTTTCCATACTTGGTTGTTATATCGCCATTAGCATATTCAAGAGCGTCCATGCACTCTTCAATCCACTCGCCAATCTGGTCGTAAGGAGTACAGCCTCCATGCCAGATTCCAACATTGACAACAAACAGAGGTTTGGCTCCAAGATCTTCTGACAACTGCAGGAATTCATGGAATCCAATGCCGTCACTCGTGCGATATCCCCAGTTTACGTTTGCATGGCCTTCGCGTTGCTCAATAGGTCCTATGGTACGTTTCCAACGGAATGCATTGTCCGGGCTTTGCTGTCCTTCAACAAAGCATCCACCAGGGAAACGCATGAACCGTGGATGCATATCGGCAAGCATTTGTGCCAAATCTGGACGCATTCCGTTTTCACGATTCTTAAACGTTGGTGGGAATAAACTTACTACGTCAATTTGGAATTCTCCAACTTTATCTGCTGTTAGTGAGAATTCTGCTCGTGGGTCGTTTCCTGTTGCTGTAATTATGGCTGTATATTTTTTCCATTCTTTGCCGAAGTTTGCATTTATCTTTACATTCCCGAGTGATTGGCCATTTGTGGATTGCAACTGAGCAGTAAAGGTCCCATTGTAGCCATTTAGGCTTTTTGCCCAAAATGACAATCGGTACTTGGTACCTTTCACGGCATTTATTCCCCAAAAACCTTCATTGCGAACCCCGTCACCTGCTTTCTTTAGCATTACATTTAAAGCATTGTGCTGTACGCTATTCAGGAGATTTTCCTGAATGAGTTTTAGACTTGCGCTACCCACGCTGAACCAGTTACTAATACGTGGTTCGGTTTGACCTTCGTTTTGATTGTTCTGTCCTCCACGACGACGCATATTACGTCCTCCTCCCATTAAATCATCCTCGAATGAACGGTTACGAATAAGTTCTGCATACAATCCTCCATCAGCTGCATGGTTTATGTCTTCATAGAAGATGCCATAGTGTGTAGGACTAATTTTTGGACCTTTTTGAGTTGCATCAACGTTGATGACAACTTGTGCATTCATGGAACATGCTGAAATGAATAGCACAGCAATTAAAAGTTTTCTTGTTTTCATGCGTTAGTTCATTTAATAATATTGTTAATGAATTCTTATATAATCAGTTGGTATGTCTATTTATCGTTTCTTGTCATTTTTCCTAAGTACGCTTCTCTCTGTAATCTAGACACAGACCTGTTCCATAGGTTCATATAGGAGCAGTTGCTAAATGTAAGAATGAAATAAGGTGCATCCCATTGGGACACACCTTATATATAAATTCTAATGAAATTAGAAGAATTTGTATCGGTTGTCTGTTACATTAGCTTGTAGATAGAGGACATTGAAGAGTGTCTGGAAAGCTACTCGCAGATGAGTTTGTGAAACCTGTGTCTCTTCTTGCTTTGCATCAAATTTATCAGCAGTCTTTGTCTTGTCGACCACTTGCATTACATATGCACCACCTTCGCCTTTAATAGGGCCAACAAAAGCACCTTTCTGTGCCTTAGCAGCTGCAGCACTGATAAGTGGTTCTGAAGATGCTGTAGCACTAATAAATGCAGGTGATGCAAATGAAATATGGTTGATTGTGTCAATAACTGCACCCTTAGCTTTTGCTTCTTCTATACTCTTTACTCCCTTGAGTTGTTCTGCAAGTTGAGCAACTTTCTTTTCGTTTGTCAGTTCGCTCTTAATACTACTAGATACTTTGTCAAGTGAACGATAACCTTTTTTGTTGACCTTATCAAGAATAACAACAAGCAGATGGTTATTGTCTCCGCACTCGTAGAGTTGGCTAACTTCTTTTTCTGATGCTTCATCGAAAATCCATTTGAGGGCATCGCGTGTGTTGTGAATACCTGCAACACTATGCTGGTTACTTGTGAGATCAGGATAAGGCATCAAGCTATAACCTTCTTTTTCTGCGTTTGCCTCAATCTTCTCTGCAGTGTTGTTCTCTGCCAAGAATGAGTTAAACTTATTGTATGCTGCGTTGTATGTGGCATCAGAGAAATTGAGAGTCTTTACGATTGCTGCAACATTGTATTTCTGAACAGAGTTGCGCTTTTCGAGGACCTGAAGCACGAAGTTATAGCCGTTAGAGAGTTTGATTGTCTTAATCTCGTTTGGCTGCATAGAATAAAGGGTAGTAACGTATAGTGCATTATCTGCGTCAAGATGACTATTCTGATATTGTGCAGTTGATACCCATGTGCTGTCAGATTTCTGGTTGTATTTCTTTGCGATTTCTGCAAATGTTGCACCTCCCTTAATAGCGTTTACGATGCTATCTGCAGATGCTTTAGTTTTTGCTTCGTCTGTTCCTGCTACGACAATTTGACGATAGAGAACGCTATCTGCCTCAGTCTGTTTGTCAAGCACCTTGAATGTGTAGTAAGTGTTGGTCATTGCATCGTATTTTGGTGCAGAAACAGATCCAACAGCAGTGCTGTCAAGTAAATTGGCAATCATTGTTGGGAAAGCCTCTTTTTTCTTGAGTATGTCCGTATAAGGAACCTGGCTTGTCAACAGACGGCTGATATTACCAGCTTCTGTGTTGCTTGCGGCAGCAGTTAGTTGGTCATAAGCGTCAGCCATTTCTTCTTCTGCTGCTTTTTTGTCAGCATCGCTTGGAGAGATTGCTACGTCAATATACTTAATGTCGCGAGTCTCTAAATTCTGCTGATATTGCTCCTTTTCCTCATTGTATTTTGCTTTTATTTCTTCGTCTGTAACTTCAACCTTGTCGTCAGAGAGTTGTGAGGTTGGCAATGAAGCGAGAAGTACGTCTGTTTCGTTTGAACGGCTTTCGAAATTCTGCTTAGCTTCTACCGGATTTGAAATGATAGCTTTTGAAAGCAGTATCTGGTATTTTTGAGCCAGACTCTGGTTGCGAATCTGCTTCTGAGCAAACATATAGTATTTGTAAGCCTTTTCGTATGCATCCTGCATTTGTGTTCCAGATTCTTTCAGTTGCTTATATTCATTGAGGAAGTCCTGAACCAAACTATAGTCATAGCGTCCAGTTTGCTGGTTCATAAAAATTGGAACCTGTAAGAGTTGGCTTTGGCCATTTTTGATGATTTCTGCAACCTCATTGTCTGTTACAGTTAAGCCAAGTGCGTCGCACTCCTTTTGAATGAGTGTGTTTTGCAAATAGGTCTGCCATGCTTCATCTTTTACTCGGTTAAGTTCATCCTCTCCAGAAAGAGATGAACCATTGATGATTTCGTAATAGCCCTGAAATTCTTCAAACAATTTCTGAAAGTCTTGGATTGATACATCCTCACCATCGATTTGTGCTACTGTTTGTTGATTTTTCTGGAACAGGCTTTCCCCCCCCTTGATGAGGTCACCTGCTACGAAGAGGAATAGTGCGATAGCAATTGCTGCTACAAGCAGTACTCCATGTTTTCTAATTTTTCCTAATGTTGCCATAATATCTATTTTTATTTTACGTTTTTCTGCAAAAATCGCACAAAGATAGTAAAAAATCTTTGAACTAAACGCTTATTATTTGTAAATTTTAATAATAAGGTGTGTTTTTGATTAAGAGGAAGACGTTTTTTCCTTTTAGGGAGCCGTGTTGACCTGACTTGAATCAGATTGGAACATGATAAGTTCCTGATCATTTGGGTGAGGTACTTCACGGTCTTCGCCCATAGGGAAAGCTCCAGAAGATGAATGGATGATATAGTCTGTCATGGATTCATTTGACTTGAAATTGTAACCATCTAGATCTTGCTCGATGCCGTCGATTACCATATATGCAGGTGAGTATATCTCATGTTGATTCATGTCCCAATAGAGCAATGAGGTCTTGAATGTTTCACCTTTCAGGTTTTTTACGCAAACGCGTCCTCGCAACTCCCATAAACGTTTTATATTGTAGTAATAAGCTGTGTCGCAGTTGATGAAGGCGTCAACATGATAGTTCTCGTCAAATTTCTCAAGAAATAATCCCTTTTCAAATGAATAGTATGGAGGATCTTTTCTGTCATATATGAACCAATCTTCACTGATTATTTTGTAACGAATAACACCACTGTCTGATATGAGTGTGCTGACCCCAATACTTTTTAGAATAGGCTGGTCTTCTCGATTATTAATATCAACAGTTGTTTCGTTTTCTTCTTCGTGACAACTGAACAGTCCCATGAGATGAATACATCCCATGAGACTGACAATAACTATTTTATTTAACGTCTTCACGTTCTCTTATAGAACGAAGGGGATTACCTTCTTAATTCGGTTAGCGAAGACGTAAAGTTGTGGTTTCACCCATTATTGATACTGATTGTCCTGCTTTGAGGCCTTTGAAGAACGCTTCGCTCTTTGGGTAATAACCATTACGATAATTTGCTATCTGGCTGTTTGCACGGCTAGCGCAAGATGGGTCAACTGACATTGCTTTCAAACACTTATCGGTTGCCAAGCAGTAGTAATAACTACGAGTTAACATCGCATCTGTATTCTGGCTTGCAGCAGGAGCACTACGTATGATACAGTTGGCAATCAGCAAGTAAGCGCGTCCCATAGATGGTGTGTACTTGAGTGCCGTGTTACAATATTGTCTGCATCCGCTGATGTTACCTTTACTATAAAGAATCTGTGCAATCGAGAAAGCTGTCTTACCTTTCTTCGAAGCATCGGTTTCAAGTTCGATAGCCTCTTGCAGATACTTCATAGCTCCATCGGTATCTCCAGCCTTGAGTAACTTGGCAGCTTTACCAAGGGCGGCACTTGGAGTCTTATTCAATTCGTATGCATAGTCAGCAGCCTTGTAGTAGAGGTCTGATTTGTCACACTCGAAGTTCTGGAGAATTTTGAGGATGGTGTTGAGTTGGGCAAGATCTTGCTTTGCACCTTCAACTTTACCACCATAGATTTTAGTCAAAGCGTCACAATCTGCGGCTCCTGATTTAACAAACAGGTCGTTGCAAAGGTCTTGAGTTGGCTGATAGTTCTTGATGATTTTCTCTGCTTCTGGCGATAGTACAACTCGCTCTTCCCATTCAGTAGAGTCTTCAGAATCTGGGTTGGCAGGAATCACTTCTGCGGGATATTGCTTGGCAACATCAAGAAGACGCTCACATATGTCATTGCTATTCATGTAGTCGTTGATGAAGTCTTCACGACTCTGGTCGTCCTTCTTGGTCTGGAAGCGGTTGTATGAACACTGAATGAATCCATAGAGGATATATGCTTCTACGTTCTCGCCAAGGTCATCAATACCATCCTTGAACAATTTATATGCTCCCTCATTATCTGGCTTTGGGTTAAAATAGTAATAATCGTAAGCCTTACGACAAAGGATGTTTCCTTTTGTGGTTGTTGTTAACTGTGTGGCAAAAGAGTTGAGATCATCAAGTAGCTTAATACGTGTGTCGTGCATATTCATTAGCGTATTGAAGATTTCTTGCTTTTTTGCTGCATCGGTTTCTTTCTTAAGCAATTCTTGGCAGATGATATCTCCATCTTGGTAAATACGGATCTGTGCAAGCGGTGCTTTTTCCATCACTACTTTCCAAGAATTATATGCTTCTTCATAGTTCTTGTTCTTAAACTCTTCACGATAGAGACTGAAGTTGTTAATAACATCAATGCTATCTTGACCATGTCCAATACGGTCATTGAAGGTTGTTCCTGCGTAACCTTGAGCGTATGCGCAGATTGCTACTGTTGCCATTACGAAGGCTGAAAATACTTTTTTCTTCATAATCTTAAATGCTTATTTTTGTTTGTTAGATTTCTTTTTTAACAATATGTTTAATCTATGTGTTAACAATATTATTCCATTTTATATTTGTAGAACCATCGTTCGCTGAATGTGAGTCCTATGCAAAATCTCAGGTAGTTTTCAGTCAATTTCCCTATTGTAGGAGTTGTGCTCGCTGCAGAAACATAAGGAATGTGGGTATGTGTCCATTGTACGCTAAGATTTAGCTTAGGACGATTGATATATACATTTCTATTAGAAATAGGAATAGATACACCTGCAGAAAGCCCGTATTCGTAGGGCTTATCGGTCTTCATGAACGCTTGATCAGTATTTGCATACGACTTGCTGAAATAACCTCCGAACTTGTAACTAGTATTTTCAGCACTTCTGCCACTCCTTGCATTTGGGGTGTATGAACATCCGAGAGAAATACGTATCTTGTCATTCAGTTGATGTTTGGCTGATATATATTGTCCGGTAGCGTCTTGAACAGGATATTTGCATTCGCTCCATTTCTGAAGTTCAAAGTCTGCACCTACTTTCAGTTTTGCGTTTTTGTAGTATGCAACTCCGATATTGAATGTGTGTGGTAGCTGAAAAGCATTCGAAAGTGTGTCAGTTGTGATTCCGTTAGCAAGCGAGGATGAAGCATTGTAGGTTTCTGTGTATCTGATAGCTCTGTTGTTGACATTGTGTCCAAGGCCATAGTTGATACCAAACACGAGTTTATCTGTCTTCTTAATTGGCTGGATAAATTGCATGGCAAGATCTACCATCCATGTTGAAATGTCTGCTTTGTAACCACGAACTTGAGCGTAAGCATTTACATCGTTGAACTCCATCGAGGTGGTATGTGAGTAGTCTCCAAACAGAAAACTACCATTGAGTCCTACTGATAGAGGTTTGCTTATAGCCCAACCTGTACCAATAAAAACCTGATGAAGTCCTCCAGATCCAGCATAGCTGTAATGTGATGTGATGTTTTCGTTTCCTACTAGTGTTTCGTTATTTGATTTCATTGAGTAGCCGATATTGGTGTAGGGTAATATACCCATTGCAACACCAAGCCCTTTGGTGGCTCTGAAGTGGAAGGCTGCATAATCGATACTAGTGTTGCGGGCATTGTGCTGCATCTTACCGATCTTATAATTTCCATTCTGTAGTGTTATGCCTATATCGAAGAGGGCGGTAACACTATCTACAGCTGAGTAAGAGGCAGGATTGGCAATATTGATGATTTGTCCATCCCTAAAACCTTGTGCAACTCCACTCATTCCCTTGTTGAAACCCATCGATCTGTCGGCTTGAATTCCGAATCCATAACGACTATATGGTGAGTTTACGCCATTTTGTGCCGATATGCTCAGGGGAGTGAGCATCAGAATGAATATGTATGTGATGTTTCTTAAGTTCATCTTTGTTTCTTTGTTTTCGTTCGTCTTTTTGTTACGATTTATATCGTAATATGTAATTCAACCCCTTCACAACTAAAAATTTGTCTGCAAAAATACGCTTTTTTATTTCATCTTCAAAATATAATTCGTCTCCACCCGTAAAAAAAACAGAAAGATTATGATATTTTAAGAAAAATTGACGCAGATACCCCTCAATTTCGTATCTTATTCCATCAATAACTCCACAACGTATGGCGGTTTCTGTATTCTCGCCAAGTTCGGGATGCGGACCTTCTGCCTCTACATACGGGAGTCGTGAAGTGTAGTCGTGTAATGCCTTTAATCGCATTTGCAACCCCGGTGCAATATTTCCACCTCTATAGTTACCTTCTTTATCTACGAAATCGTAGGTAATTGCAGTCCCCATATCGATAATCAGTACATCCTTTTTAACTTCCATATATGCTCCTACTGCAGCTGCTAATCGGTCCATACCAAGTGTTTCTGGTGACTTGTATTGGTTACGAATCGGGATTGCGGTAGTATGAGTCAGAAACTCTGTGTACTTGGTAAGTTTGCTTAGAGAAGTTTGTTGTTGTTCTGTCAATGAGATTGTTGCGCACACGATGGAATGAGTAGGGTGATAGTTTGCAACCTCATCTGCTAACTGTTCAATATCGTGCCCCATGATTCTTTGATAATGAATCATGGATTGATTGTCGAATATTGCATATTTTATGCTTGAGTTACCTATGTCGATAGTCAGTGATATCATTTCGGTGCGTGTCTATAGCAATATATTGCGATGAATATGAATACAATATTGGGGATCCATACTGCCAACATCGGAGGAAAGCTAGCTTTAATTGCAAATGTTGCAGAAATGGTTTGAAACATGATGTAAGCAAAACTGAGCAACAATCCTGCTCCAAGGGCAATACCCATTCCGTTTTTACGTTTCTTTGCAGAAAGTGACAACCCGATAGCGGTGAGGATGAAGGCAGCAAACGACGATGCGCCTCGTTGCCAGTATTCCACCTCAAAGGCTTGTATGTTGGCAAATCCTCGCTGTTTTTGCCGATCGATATATTGAGATAATTGTGGGTTGGTCAGTGTTTGTTGTTGCCCTTTCTGAATGAGGAGGTCTTGGGGCTGCATGTTGATGACGGAGTCTATTCTTCCCCCATTCGTTATCACTTCACGCATTCCTTGAAGATCACGCTCGGTGTAGTTCTTGATAATCCAATGATTTGGTTCTTCAGAAAGTGTGTCATATTGTATCATGGCAGCTTGCAGACTACTTACCATTTTCTTGTTGACAAATTTGTCGAGCCTGAAGTCGTAGCCTGTCTTTACATTGTCTTCATAGCGAGAGAGATATGCAATTACCCCTGTGTCAACTTCCAACTGTACATTGCTTGTAAAGGTAACTGCATAGCGTCGACGATATGTATTCTCGAATTTTACACGTTCCACATTTCCTCTTGGAATGATATAGGCACCCATGACAAAGGTTAACACGCAAATTACTGCTGCAGATATCATGTAAGGGCGCATCAGTCGCTTGAAGCTAACCCCCGTGGACATCATGGCGATGATTTCCGAGTTTTCTGCCAACTTGGTCGTGAAGAAGATGACACTGATGAACACGAACAACTGACTGAACAGATTGGCATAATATGGGATAAAATTCAGGTAGAACTTGATAATTTCCATCGCGGGCGCATTCTTCGACAGGTACTTATCGATATGTTCATTGATGTCGAACACGACTGCGATGCTGATAATGAGGGCAATTGAGAAGAAATAGGTGCCAAGAAACTTTCCGATGATATATCGGTCGAGTCTCGACAGAGGCATGTGATCATTCATCCATTCGATGCTTTTAGACCACCATGCTGGGGTATGTAACTTGAACTTTGGTCTTCTCATTGTTGATTCTCTCTATAATCTGCGTCCCAATTCTTCTACCATTTTACTTTTCCAAATGCTGAAGTCACCAGTGATAATATGTTGGCGTGCTTCGCCTACGAGCCACAGATAGAATGCCAGGTTGTGTATGGATGCAATCTGCATCGCTAGCAACTCCTGGGCTTTGAACAGGTGGTGTAGATATGCCTTTGAGTAGGTTCTGTCTACATACGAGTTACCTTCTTCGTCGATAGGTGTGAAGTCCAATTCCCATTTTTTGTTCCTCATGTTCATGGTGCCGTGTTTGGTGAAGAGCATAGCGTTGCGACCATTACGGGTGGGCATCACACAGTCGAACATATCGACACCTCGTTCAATTGCTTCGAGGATATTTGATGGAGTGCCCACTCCCATGAGATAACGCGGACGGTCTTTGGGAAGGATGGCATTTACTACTTCAATCATTTCGTACATTACTTCTGTAGGCTCTCCTACAGCTAGTCCGCCAATCGCATTTCCTTCTGCGTTCTTACTTGCCACATACTCGGCAGCATGCTGACGCAAGTCGGTATATGTACATCCTTGTACGATGGGGAAGAGGGCTTGATGATAGCCGTATTTCGGTTCTGTCTCTTTGAATCGTTGGATGCAACGGTCGAGCCAGTTCTCTGTCAACTTGAGAGATTTCTTGGCGTATTCGTAGTCAGATTTCCCGTCAGGACATTCATCGAGTGCCATCATGATATCAGCACCTATTGTGCGTTCTATGTCCATTACTCGCTCGGGCGAGAAAAAGTGTTTCGAACCATCAATGTGGCTACGGAACTCTACGCCTTCTTCTGTCAGTTTTCGGATACCAGAAAGCGAGAATACCTGGAATCCTCCGCTGTCAGTGAGCATAGGACGGCTGAATCCGTTAAACTTATGAAGTCCGCCTGCTGCCTCAATGACTCCGAGTCCTGGACGTAGATATAGATGGTAGGTGTTGCCCAATATGATTTGAGCTTTGATGTCGTCTGTCAGTTCGTGCAAATGAACTGCTTTGACGCTTCCTACGGTTCCTACGGGCATGAAGATAGGGGTTTGGATCTGGCCATGATCGGTTGTGATTAATCCCGCTCTTGCATTCGTCTTTGCGTCACTATGTTCTACACTAAATGTTAATGGCATAACTCGTTTCTCTTACTTCTCGCCTTTTTTCTCCTCTTCTTCTATCTTGAATTCTATTGCATTTTTCACTTTTTCATCGAGTAGGGCAAAATCCCACACGTCCTCCACATTCTTTACATAATGGAAAGTGACTCCTTTCACGTAGATTTCTGGTATCTGCTTGATGTCTTTTTCGTTTTCGTGACATAGCATGATGTCTGTAATACCTGCTCGCTTTGCTGCAAGAATCTTTTCTTTGATGCCTCCTACGGGTAACACTTTTCCCCTCAGGGTGATTTCACCTGTCATCGCTACGTTCTTGCGAACTTTGCGTTGTGTAAGAGCCGATGCGATAGAAGTTGCAATGGTGATGCCGGCAGATGGTCCATCCTTTGGAACAGCTCCTTCTGGCACATGGATATGGATGTTCCAATTGTCGAACACACGTGGGTCGATGTTGAGTTTCTCTGCATGGGCCTTAATGTATTCGAGTGCTAATACGGCCGATTCTTTCATCACATCGCCCAGATTACCTGTGAGGGTCAGTTTCTGACCTTTACCCTTGCTCAGGCTAGTTTCGATGAACAGTATCTCACCGCCTACTGCCGTCCAAGCAAGTCCTGTCACAACACCTGCATAGTCGTTGCCTTGATATTTGTCGCGTGTGAATTCAACGGGACCTAAAAGGGCCTCGATGTCATTCTCGCCTATGTTTTTCTTATGCAACTCGCCTGTTTTGGCAAATTCCAGTGTGAGCTTGCGCAACAGTTTGTTCAGTTTCTTGTCGAGTTCGCGAACACCCGATTCGCGTGTGTAGTTCTCGATGATGCGTTCAATGGCTTTAGGAGTCAGCTTAATGCCGGTTCCCTCCATTCCCAGTTTGTTCAACTGTTGGGGAATGAGATGACGTTTGGCTATCTCAATCTTTTCCTCTGTGAGATATCCGCTTACCTCAATCAGCTCCATACGGTCGAGCAATGGGGTAGGGATACTACCGATGTTGTTCGCCGTAGCGATGAACATCACCCTTGAGAGGTCGAAGTCGCAATCCAGATAATTGTCGTGGAAGGCATTGTTCTGTTCAGGGTCGAGCACTTCGAGCAGGGCCGATGATGGGTCTCCGTGGAAGGTGTCTTGTCCCAGTTTGTCTATCTCGTCGAGGATGAAGACCGGGTTGCAGCTCTTTGCCTGTTGAATGCCTTTCATGATACGACCAGGCATCGCACCTACATAGGTTCTGCGGTGTCCGCGTATTTCGGCTTCTTCGTGTAAGCCGCCAAGCGACATACGCACATATTCGCGTTTCATGGAGCGAGCGATACTCTTGCCAAGCGATGTTTTACCCACACCTGGAGGTCCATACAGACAGATGATGGGACTCTTGAAGTCTCCACGTGTCTTCAATACAGCAAGATGCTCCAGAATGCGCTCCTTCACCTTCTCCATTCCGAAGTGGTCTTGGTTCAACACCTTTTCTGCATTCTTGAGGTTCAAGTTGTCTTTTGTGGCCTCGTTCCAAGGCAGGCTTACGAATGTATCGAGATAGTCGAATTGTGTCTGATAATCAGGCGATTGTGGGTTCATGCGGCGCAGACGACCAAGTTCACGATTGAAGAAATCGCCCGTCTTTTCGTTCCATTTCTTCTTCTTTGCACGTTTCTGCAGTCCTTCGATGTCTGAATCAGAGTCTTCTCCCAATTCTTCTTGGATGTTTTTCATCTCCTGATGCAGGAAAAACTCGCGTTGCTGACGGCTCAGGTCTTCCTGGGTACGCATTTGTATACTTGCTTTGAGCGACACGAACTGGTATTCGCGATTAAGCAATCCAAGTAGCATGAAACCACGCTGAGTCATGTTGCTTTCACGCAAAAGGTCAATCTTCTCCTTATTGCTGACAGGTAGATTTGCACAGATGAAGTTGATGAGGAACGTCTTGTTCGAAAGGTTACGCAGGTTGAACGACACATCGAAGTTGCGGAATTCGCTGCTGCGATACAGTTTCTCTGCAACGTCCTTACATGCCTCGACCACCGCATTGAATTCTCTGTCGCGATTGCTTGGTATCACCTCGGCGGCTTGATATACATGACCTACCAAGTAGTCTCCGTTGTCATGTGCTTCAGTCAGCCCTACACGGTTGAAGCCTTGCATCAGAGCCGTACGGTTGCCATCTGGCAGCTCTAACACCTTAACCACCTTTGCTACCACACCAAACTCATACAAGTCTTTGCTGTCTGGGTTGTCCACAGAATCATCCTTTTGGCTGAACACACCAATCACCTCACCCGATTTGCTCACCTCGTTAATCATCCGCAGCGATGAACGGCGGCCGATGGTAATAGGGAGTAGGGTGCCGGGAAACAGCATCGTGTTGCGTAGTGGGAGGATTGGTATTTCCTTTTCAGCATTGATTTCTGTTTCAAATATGTTTGACTTCGTCGCATCTATGTCCGAAATAATCGAAATCGATGCGTTGCGTGGAGAATCGTCTAAGAAATTAAAATCGTCAAAATCAAAATTATTCATTACTCTTTGTTCTCTTCTCTGTTCTCTGTTCTCTTTTTCACATATCTTTCTTCACGTGTGCGCACGAATACGCAAACGGATTGCAAAGTTAAGCATTTTTTTCGACACGACCGCCATATCTTTAATATTTTTAAGAAAAAACAAGGTTCACTTGCGTTTTCTATGTGGATAATCGATAGCTTTAAACAAATAGATTACAATTTTTCTAATCTCATACCCAGAAGTCTCCTACATTTTTCTTCTTTCCCCCTTTTTTGCATTTTTCTCTCAAATTGTTTGGAAGGTATTTATAATTGTTGTATATTTGCAGGTGAATAATAATAAATAAGAGTTATGCCCAAGATTTTCGAGTATTTTGGATTTATCTTCTATTTCTTCTCAAATGAGCATGAACCTATTCATGTACATGTGATTCATGGTGGCAAGAAAAAACTATAAGCGATGGAACGAATATATATCACAGAGGCTAATGATGTAGGCAATTTGAATATATGCCTGCATTTCAGCGACAATACAAAACAAACAATCGATATCGGTGACTACATTCGTCGTCACCCTCATCCTCAGTACAATAAATATCTTGATCCAAAGCGATTCCGCCGTTTTTCTATTGAGAGAGGTAATATTGTTTGGGGCAAGAACTGGGACTTGATGTTCCCTGTCGAACAGTTGCATGCAGGAAAGATAGTGGGATAAACTAGCGAGCACAGCTCACAACAACTTTAAACAAAAAAACTGACTATAAACGTTAAACTTTAAACTGATTTTTGCCTATGGGCTAAGATAGATACGATGCATAGCATCAAGGACATATAGGATGAACATCCACTTTTGATTCTTGTTGTTCGAAATCGCCAATTTCAAAAAACATCTATCAAGAACAGAAGTAGGAGTTCACGCCGGTTGGCGTGGGCATTTACTAGTTTATGATAGATAGGTTTTCCCCAATACCTCGAACAACGTAGACGAAGTAATTTGTCCACGTTTTTTGTTGTATATACACCTTACAGAATTACTGACAGTGTCAACAATAACTAATATGAAAAGAATCTTATTTTTATTTATTGCAACCATTTCATTAAGAAATAAGCAATCAACGATACTAACAAATAAAACTTAATCAATATGGAGTGCAAATTGAATTATGAGATGCGCAAGAATCAACAGCAGAAGTTGTTTATTAAAAATTATCATCCAAAAGTATTACAGGACAAAGAATGGAATGAAAAGAAAATAGGGTATGATGTTCAAGAACTTTTGACAACGCTGAATGATTTATCAGGAATCCGTGTTGGTGATTTGATATTAAGCGATCTTATGTTGACCTCGTCGAATTGCCACGGTATCTATGCCTTCTATGAAGGTGAGCAATATAAACTACACGATGCAAATACAACGCAAAATGGAGCTACACCCAAATGTTGGTACGTTGGAAAAACATCGAGTGTTGCTTTGATAGGTCGAATAGCATCTCATTTTACTCCAAGATGTACAGATTATTCGAATTCACTGATAAAGCACATAGCATACTCCTTAGCTTCAGAAAAAGATAGACAATTGATTTGGGATAAATCCCTTTCGTCAAATCGTGATAGGTGGATGAAAGCGGATTCTTTCATAACAAAGGCATTTCCTGTCATTCAAGATTTGAAGATAAAGGTTATAATCATTGAAAATGTGTATGACGACGATACAAGAAAATGCATCGGCATATTAGAAAAAGCACTAATAAATGAACTAAGACCAGCTTTCAACTATCTCAAACGCTTTGGGAACAGAGAGTATAATATTTGTAATAACTTAATCCAAAAAATCTATTAAAAATGAGTAACAAAAAATTTTTTTACACAACGTTTGTTGCGTTATTTGCAATGTGGTTTGCTCCGCAAACGGTTTTTTCTCAGATTATATTAGAGCCTGTTAAACCTCTTCCATTGATGGAGAGCTACAGATGGAAATTGGTATACACTAGCACAGAAAAGAGACCTGATGGTGATGTGTGGAAATGGGAACATTATGAATCTAATGACCAAGCGGTTAGAACCATAACTGCAAAAAACGGGGATTTCATAACGATAATTGAAAAACCTGGCGGTAATTATGCTGACAACAGTTTTAGCAAAGATGAACGCAATATTGGAGGTTTTCGAATCACATTCTATGATGGTGCATACGTTGAATGTTATATTGATGACCCTAAATGGGCAATTCAAAGATACCGCAGTACGTATATTTATCATTTTCCCAATGGTAATATTCTATTTAGCAGAAATGACAAAGCCGGAATAGGTGGTTTGACAATGGAGAAATTCCTCAAAAGAAGCGATTTGACGAATAAAGAGAAACAGTATAATGACCGTAAGTCTATTCTAAGACCATTCTTTTCTAGTGATAGCCAGGAGGGATATCGGTTTATATTCCACGATGATCCTAATCATTATTATTCCATTCAAAATAAAGGGGTACGAAAATCAGATAGATTATATTGTATTGATGAAATGGGAGAGGCACATGCTTTCATGCATACTGCGGATGGTGAACATTTTTATTATGCTAGTATCAAAGATACAGTTCGTTCTGTAAGAGAAAGTTATGTTCCTGACCCTCATTATCCCGATGGAAAGATTAAAAAGACGTATGTTTATTATACCAATGACGACTATGTAGTGATTAAACAGGGGGATGTTGTTGAAGGAAAAATTCATCGTAATGGAGGAATCTTGGAGATTAAGAACATGAATAACAATGCTATCTGCCGATTATCAATGCCCAATGGAGATATGTTTACTGGTGCGTTTTTGGAATTTGATGAAAGCCATCCAAGTCGCATTATTGCAGGTGATTTCCCTTTACAACAATTTCTACAAGCAGAAAGTCTTACTCCCCTTCAAGGGGTCTGGATACGAAATGGAAAAAGCGAAGAGATAGTAAATGGTATGCTTAAAGCAGATTATGAGAAAGCAGTTGCTGCCCAACGTGCTCAAAAAAATGCTAAAGAACAAGCTGCTTATAACGATCTCTGTAAAAAGTATGGAAAAGAATATGTAGATGCTGCCTTACGGGGACAAATCGTAGTTGGAATGCCAGAAAAACTCTTTCTTGGGATCTGGAAAGGCCAGCAAAGTCCTGATCAACAAATTGGAACGTCCAAATTATATAGAAGGTGGACATCCACTGCAAGTCATAAACTAATTCAATCAGTTTGGATTACAGATGGGCGTGTATCTAGTATTATTAATGGAGAGAATTATTTAAACGGGCTGTAAAATGATTATGGATTCTTAATGTCAAAAGATAGGGACTTTGATTCTCTCCCATTAATCCATTAGTACCGCAGTGAAATCGCTGCGGTGCTATTTCTGATTTGAAATCTATTCGTCTTTTGCAATATTATAGTATGTTTTTCGATAGGTAACAGAAAAATATTTGCCAAAATATTTGGAGGTATCAGAATAAGTGCCTAACTTTGCAATCAAACAATAATAATGAAAGACTATGGCAGATTATCTTGACCAAATGAACGAGCAAGAGGATTCTTTGAATGTTCAGGAACCTGTTATTGCCATGAATGTACAGCAGACAACAGAATTGCTTGAAAAGCATTTCGATTCTAATGCATCAGTTGAGAATGGCATGTCGTTGAAAGAGGGATTTGATTTGTTACGTTCAAGGATTGAGACGAAGGTTTATGAAAAGAATCGTATTGTCTCATGAGTTCGTTGACGAATTGGAAGAGTTGTTTGACATACTTGTCGAACGGGGCTTTTTCAGTTATGACGAATATGCACTGAAGTACATCGATGACCTTGAATTGTTTATCAAATCTTCTATTCATGCTTATCCAAAACACAAGGCTCCTTCTCAGTTTGCTAAATACGGAACAAATTTGAAATATATAGCATATAAGAAGAGTACACGTACAACGTGGTATATTTTATTTGAAGAAACTGATTCCGTCTTCTTTGTGCGTCACATAACAAACAATCATATTTCAGGACAGTATTTTAATGAAGGGCAATAAATGATTTCTTGAGAAAGCAAAACGGTGAGGCCTTTCGGGGAATAAGAGGATTGTGGGGATAGGTTCTTGGCCCTCTCTATTTATTTGGTAGCGTTACATACCATTGTTGTTCATTGTATATTTCTAGTCTTCCATAGCTCCTTGCGGCTTCCATGAGGGCATCTTCAGTGGTGAATTGCTGGTAGTAGGTACAGTTGGTGACGATGGTTTGGCGTGAGGCGTGCTCTTTGACCACATGAACCAGACCAAAGCCGGACATGTTGTCGGAAAACAATGGGCTGGTCAGGACAAGATGGCCTTCATGGATGGCGATCTTCACTCCATCAGTAGGCTGTCTCAGGTTAATCACTTTTGTCTTGATGGATGGGCCCCGCATCTCTTCTTCTTGCTGAAACACATAGAGCAGCAATTCACCTTTCTGGGCATCTGCCTCAGTGAGGGTGGTCAGCAAAGCTGGCTCACCTTGATACTCTCCCAGTTGATAGTCGAACGAGGGTAGGGGACCATCGCTCACAACCATTCCTGGTTGTAACACGGCATTAAATTTCCCGTTCTTCGATTTGGGTAGGTACACATCTGGCAAATTGTTGTTTGCAGCCAGGAACTGACGTTGGGCAGACGACTTCTCGCCTTCAAAAAACACCTTTTCCGTCCGCTTCATAACCATCCACAGATGATTCCGATTCAGGAAATGCATCATCTGTTTAAACTGATCACCCGTCTTCCTTTTATTCTTGATGTTGCATGCCGTACGAACCATCTGTTTCCCGTCTTGTTCATAGTAGGTCATCGTTCCGACTTTCCCAACAATCATTCCATTGATTACCTGTGCCATATCTTTCCTTTTTGTGTTATTATTCAGTCACTACTCTGTTTTGGTTTTGTTTCAATTTATTCTTTCAATGATTCTGTCCATTTCAACACCCTAATTCCTCTTATATCCTCTTTATATTCCTCTCATATCGCTCTCATATCGCTCTCATATTCCTCTCATATTCATCTCTAATTCAACTCCCATTTACCTCCAATTTACCTCCCATCTTTATAGGTTAGATATAGGGTAGATGTAGGTTGGTTCTTCGGTAGTTCTTCGGTAGAGCTATCATTTATATGCTATAGAGAGTGGGTAAAGTGGACTTTGACAACCATATAAGATGGATATGATGATTGCCAAAGAAGCGTTGTTGCTGAGAATGAGAATGCCTTTTCTGTTCATAACTTAGTGGCTGGTATCATATTTTGCTACAAATATACAACTTTTTTCTAATATATTTCTAAAAACTAGAAGAATTGTTGTTTTTTACCCTCTTTTTCTCCCTTTTATCCCTGTTTTGCTAAGTGGAGATTTATGATTGCTAGTTGATTGTTTGATAAAAAAGTCCTACGGAGAAAAAGCAGAAGTTGTCGTTTCAAGTATAGAATATAGAGTCTAGTGTCTAAAATCTCTATATCTAGAATTTTTTCGTGCATTTCCATTTTTTTTTCGATGTTTTTGGAATCAATAGCCTACTTTTTATGTATTATGCATTATGAATTATGCATTATTTTAGTTTTTCACTTTTCGTATTTCATTTTTTTTGTATCTTTGCCAAAACTATTGCATCAAGGATTATTTCTAACTATAAATATGCAACAGCTATGAAAAGAAACGTCATTCTAACCCTCTGCCTAACGATGGTCTTCGCCGTCGGGTGGGCGCAGCCGCCTCATAAAGAGGTGGGCTATGACAAATCCTCGAACATGCTGACTACAGTGGCCTATGGCTATGGCAACTCTGTGGACCAGGTTGTCTTTGCGGGGAAGGACCAGACTTCCATCAAGGTCAACAACTATGGTTTTCCTACGGAAATAGTCAACAGCGTGTCCACAGTGGACTTCCAGTATGCAGGCACGAGTTCGGTGACTGTGACTCAGACCGTCAACGGTGAGAAAAAGACCGAGAAGGTGTCGCTCAACAGCGATAAGGTGCTTAGCTTCCGCGAAGAGTACAACAAATTCAAGCAGAACCCTTCGTTGTTTGACAAGATAGACGGCTTTCTCTCTAATGGGGGAGCAAAGATGATAGGCAATGTCCTCGACTTGATTTCCAAAGATTATGACGGCAGCATCAGTCTGTGTTTTGAGGAAGCCCTCAATGCCGCAAAGAAAACCGACAACCCCATCATCCCCATCAGTACGCTCCAACAGTGGAAAGATTTGGCCGATAAGATTAAGATTCCCAGCCTGAAAGATTTTGTCTTTGACAACTACGACAACATTTCTGAGACTGTGGCCGACTATATCTATAAATGGGAAATGGAGAAGTACAAAGAGCAGAAGGAGGCCAACCGCACGAAGACGGAGGAACGACTCGAACTGGGCAGAAAGCTGTTGGAGCAAGGTCATAGTCCCGATGAGCTGTCGCAGCTGATTGATCAGGCATTGAATCCTCAGCCCAATAATGGGCAAACGGATAAAGGCAATGGGCAAACGGGTGGTCAAGTGAATAAAGGACAAACGGATCAGGGCGGAGGACAAACGAGTGGTCCGGCTGCTGGAGGTCCTTCACGAGGATCGAAGGAAATGCTCGAAACCACCTTTTTTTATTTCGACAATCCTGATGGAACCATCGAAGCCTTTCCTGAATACTGCTATCCGGATTTGAAAAATCGCATGATGAGCATCTCGTCGTCGAAGTATGCGACTCCTATGAAGAATAAAAAGCTCGAAGGCACACTGAAGCAATATGAGAGCTTACTCAATCTTTACTTCGGACGACAAACTCGTACAACGGTGTTTGTATTCGATGGTCAGGAGTCTGCTAAAGCAGCAATGATGACCACTATGGTCTATTCGTCGTCCATTCTTGGATTATGGGCTGCGCTGGAAGACGGGATGCGCGAGAAGTTTAGCAGAGAACTCGCGAAAGCTAACATCGCTCATACTACGAGTGCCACTTGGAAAGATGCCATCAAGCAGGGGAAACCTGAAGAACTGACGTTCAACGGTCACGAGGGTGGTCGTATCGTGAATCGGATAGACTTGAGCAACTCATGGCTCTCGCTCCTCGCGGGTGCGAATATAGAAATGGTGTTCGACAACTACTTCTATTACGATGAGGAGTTCGATAAGATGATAGGTGTGGTGTTCGTCTATTCGGAGGTCAGCAATCCTAAAAACAAATACGAGGCGATAGCCTATACTGCCATAAAGGCTCTTAGTGGTGCTATGGGCTATACCGATCCAACAACGGGAAACACCACTCTGGCTTCTATGTTTGAGCATCGTGACATGATTGATTTCTTCAAGAAACATTTCCATTTGAAGAAACAGACGACGACAACGAACCCTCCGAGACCTCCTAAGAAGTGTATTGCCAACTATGTGGGAACACCCCAGAGGCCTGTGATTGAATTGTGTGGCGATACAATAGAAATCGACATAACAACCTGGATATGCGGCTTACCTGGACCGGAAGATCCTCCAGGTAAAAAAAATCCGCCTGTTGATCCTCCAATCATTGATGACCCTCCAATCATAGATCCTCCAATCATTGGTGATCCTCCAATCATTGGTGACCCTCCAATAATAGGTGATCCACCAATTGATCCTCCAATTATAGGTGACCCTCCAGGAGAGGAAGGGGGAGGAGGCAATAGGCAGATTGACCATTCAAAGAGTAAGTTTGCCGTTATCGGTCAACTCAACCACGCAAGTGTTGAAAAGCCTTTCGCTGAAAACGATGAGTACATCTTCTTCATGCAATCAACTTATGGAGACAATGCCGTGCTGGCTGTTCATAAACCGACAGGCGATTTGAAAGAAGTTGTGCCTGGTAAGCGAAAGGGCGAACGACCTGGCATCATCAGCATCGGAGCGTACGGGAAAGATCTCTACCTTGATGTTGAAGGGCGTGGAATCGTTCGTTACGATGGTAAGGATGTCAAGACATCGGAATTGATTAGTGAGATAGATAGAGGCTTCATGGATGATTTCAAGAAGATTACGTTCTCACCTAATGGACGTTATATGGCATATGGTGGACAGAACTGCCATAATTATGTTTTTGACCTGAAGAACGGCAATAAACTCATCAAGAGCTTCCACGACGGATTACAAGATTTTCTTGTTACAGACGATGGTGACTTCTTCGGCGTGAATAATTTCCGTGCGCTGGTATATCGCAACAACGGCAATCCTGATGGAGATGCTACTAGCGTTGTGGAGATGGGTGACCTGCTCAAAGATAAGCCGCTCGCAATACGCCAGATAGGTGATGATATTTATATCGCAGGTGGCAAGAAGGTGATGAAGACAGCAGCAAAGGAATTCAAATGGACAGAGACGTCAAGTATCACATCCGAGGGTTTGATGCTATTCGATGGAGCATTGGGCACAAATGGTTGGGGCTTCGCATATATGACCGATCGCGCGCTGAACCGCTTTGTTCGCTTCAATATCTCTAACGATTCGCCTTCAATGCAGAAGAAACTCTCTACGGGCATCAATGTGGGACAACGCAATCTGCTCGTTGTTGAAACCGCTGGCAACTTCTATATTGACAGCATAGGAAACATTTGGATGATAGAACAATCGGGTGCTGGTTTCGTTGTGGTTTACAACCCCGAAGGCTTAGCCGGACTTCAGAAAATTGCTGGTAAGTTTGTGAAACAATAATAAACGGTTTTCCCTCGAAACAACAAAGAGCCGACTTGTAGTAGCGATCAAGTCGGCTCGGGGTCAGAAGAGTGTCCTCATCTGACTGAGGGAGTTTATTATGGCTATGCAAATTGACTAACGTCCATGATGTTACTTTCTTGGTACGGTTTATGCAAGTATCGCTTTGCGTTCGCTTATTCGCATTATTCGAATTCGAATAGCGGAGTTGACAGGTAGCGCTCACCTGTGTCTGGAAGCAAGGATACGATGGTTTTGCCTGCGTTCTCAGGTTGTTTTGCCAGTTGGAGAGCAGCGTAGAATGCTGCGCCTGATGAGATGCCGACCAAGAGTCCTTCAGTGCGTGCCAGCAGTCGTGAACTTGCAAATGCATCTTCGTTCGTAACGCGTACGATTTCGTCAATGTACTGGTTGCGGAAGTTCTTTGGAACGAATCCGGCACCGATGCCCTGAATCTTATGTGGACCTGGATTTCCTCCTGACAATACAGGTGACGAATCGGGTTCAACAGCCACGATCTTGATGTCTGGATTATGTTCTTTCAGTCCTTGTCCTACACCGCTCACAGTTCCTCCTGTTCCTACTCCGGCTACGAAGATATCGACTTTTCCGTCAGAGTCATCCCAGATTTCCTGTGCTGTCGCGAAGGTATGGATTGCAGGGTTTGCTGGGTTTTCGAATTGTTGCAGAATGAGCGAACCTTCGATGTTTTGGTTGAGTTCGTTTGCTTTTGCAATTGCACCCTTCATTCCTTCAGCTCCAGGTGTCAGCACAAGTTCAGCACCAAGTGCCTGTAAGAGTTTGCGACGTTCGATACTCATGGTTTCCGGCATAGTTAGTATGAGGTGGTAGCCTTTGATGGCGCTTACCCAAGCAAGTCCTATTCCTGTGTTACCGCTTGTTGGTTCGATAATGGTTGCTCCCGGCTTCAGCGAACCGTCTTTCTCTGCTACGTTGATCATCGAAAGGGCTATGCGGTCTTTGACACTACCGCCTGGATTGAACAGCTCTGGTTTTACTACAAGGTGGGCCTTCAGACTTTCTTTTTTCTCGATATTTGTTACCTCGAGTAGAGGTGTGTTGCCGATAAGTTCAGCAAGACTTTTGTGTATCTTTCCCATGGTTTTGTTTGTTTAATTTTTTCTATTCTGTTGTTTAGATTTTATCAAATGCTTGTGCAAGATCTGCAATGATGTCGTCGATATGCTCCACTCCTATGGAGAGGCGTACTGTTGTTGGCGTGATGTGCTGTTCTGCCAACTCTTGTTCGCTGAGCTGTGAGTGAGTGGTGGTGTAGGGATGGATGACCAGACTCTTCACATCGGCTACGTTGGCGAGGAGTGAGAATATCTTGAGTGCATCGATGAACTTCCATGTGTCGTCCTGAGTACCATTGATTTCAAAGGTGAAGATTGAACCTCCTCCGTTAGGGAAATATTTGTTGTAGAGCTGATGATCAGGATGAGATGCGAGGGCAGGGTGGCTTACACTCTTTACCTTTGGGTGCTTCGAGAGATAGTCAACCACCTTGAGTGCGTTCTCTACATGACGCTCGATACGAAGTGGTAATGATTCTACGCCTTGAAGCAATATCCACGCATTGAATGGCGAGATAGTAGCTCCTGTGTCGCGCAGAATGACGGCACGAATGCGGGTGACGAATGCGGCTGCTCCAGCTACGTCAGCAAAGATGGCTCCGTGATATGATGGATCGGGCTTTGCAAGGGTGGGGTACTTGTCGGCATTTGCCTTGAAGTCAAACTTTCCTGCATCTACGATGACACCTCCGAGGCTGCTACCGTGTCCGCCAATGAACTTGGTTGCTGAGTGTACGACTACATCGGCTCCATGTTCGATCGGACGGATAAGGATTGGTGCAAAGGTGTTGTCGACAATGAATAGGATATTGTGTTTGTGGGCTATGTCGGCAATTGCATCGAAGTTGGTCACATCCGAATTGGGGTTTCCGAATGTCTCAGCATAGATGACCTTTGTGTTGGGTCGGATAGCAGCCTCTAGTGCCTCGAGATTATTAACGTTAACGATTGTGTTGCTGATACCCTGAGTCGATAGGGTGTGAGTAATGAGGTTGTATGTGCCACCATATAGATTGTCTGCTGCTACGATATGATCACCGTTCTGTAACACGTTCTGAAGTGCATAGGTGATAGCTGCTGCACCTGATGCGACTGCCAAACCCGCTACTCCTCCTTCGAGGGCTGCAATGCGCTCTTCAAACACGCTCTGGGTTGTGTTGGTCAGTCGTCCGTAGATATTACCTGCATCGCGAAGACCAAAGCGGTCGGCGGCATGCTGTGAATTGTGGAATACATACGACGTAGTTTGATAAATAGGTACCGCGCGTGAGTCTGTTGTTGGGTCAGCCTGTTCCTGTCCTACGTGTAGTGCTAAAGTCTCGACATGTAATTTGTTCGTTGCCATAATCTTGTTCTCCTTTCTTTTAATTTGTAATTTTTTTATTTATTTCATTTTGCTTTTTGCCAAATTCTTTTGAATTGCGGTGCAAAGTTACGATATTTTAGATGTTTTTTCCAAATGTTTTTGAAAGTTCGGAAAATATTACTACCTTTGCAGCCTAATTGCAGAAATGTATTCTGCGACGGATTCAAAATTTAATGTTTTACAGAAAATCTTTCTATGACCGGATTAGACGAAATTGACCTGCAAATTATGCGGGTGTTGCAGAACAACTCAAGACTCACGGTGAAGGAACTGGCAAACGAAGTCCATTTGTCGTCATCACCCGTCTATGAGCGTATGAAACGACTCGAACGCGAGGGCTACATCAAGAAGTACATCGCTGTGCTCGATGTTGATAAACTCAATCAAGGATTTATCGTGTATTGCAATGTGAAGTTGAAGAAGATAAACCGTGATATCGTCAATGAGTTCATTGCTCAGATCAATGAGATACCTCAAGTGACAGAGTGTTATAACATCTCGGGTAGCTTCGACTATCTGCTGAAGATACATGCCAAAGACATGAAGAGCTATCAGGATTTTGTGTTCAACACGCTTGGCACCATCGATTGCCTTGCTTCGTGGGAAAGCACCTTCGTCATGTCGGAAGTGAAGAACGAGTATGGTATACGAATATGAAAGGAGATAGGCTTTTTTGCTGCTCCAATGGGGTTCGTTAACCTCCAGGTGTGTGTTGTATCAGTATGTCAAAGATCGCGCAAGCCGAACACAGAGCGAAAGCTCGCTTTAGGCTTTGTTGAGGCGCTGCCGTTTTTCGCGGTAACGCAAAGATCGTGCAAGCCGAACACAGAGCGAAAGCTCGTTTTAGGCTTTGTTGAGGCGCTGCCGATTTTCGCGGTAACGCAAAGAACGCTTTGTGTTAAGGAAGAGGAGAGCGTAACTACTCGTTTAACTTCCGTTTTTAACAACTTGTTTTCAGACTTCGATTCTGGCTGCCGGCTTCCGTCCTCTAGGTCTGATTTTTGTTCCCCTTAAGGGGAATTTTTGTTA
>CACZXN010000012.1 GCA_902785075.1 uncultured Bacteroidales bacterium
CTTAATTACCTGATACATGTCAAGTGGGTTTGCGTTCCATACTTCTGAGTTACCACGAGCATACTCGTTTGAAGTACCTGTGTTACCGCTCCAACCGCTTGATGCGCTGCTCGTAAAGTCTGGGTTGACGATAAGTGATGTAATATCAACAGGATTGCTTTCTGATGCATTCTTACCACCTGCAGCGAGGATAGTTGCACGCTTAACGAGGAAGTTGATATCTGTCTCGTACTTCTGAAGAGTTGCAACATTGCTGTAGTTAGCCTTCAGGTCTGCTGACTGAGTTTCCATTAAAGACTTGAGCTCTGGTTCGTCGAGAGCAGCTGCCTTGTCGAATGTTGAGAGATAAGACTTATAAGCATTGTAAATTTCTTTTGCAGGAGCAATCTTCTCATAGGTATCTTCCGGAACAGTACCAAGATTTGCAATATACTCCATAGGCTTTTCAAGGATCTTAGCCTGAGTTGGACCGTTTACAAAGTCTTCTGCATCTGGATTAGTGTATTTTTCATACAGTTTATCATAATCTGCTGCAACAGTGTAACCAGACATTGCATTGATTACCTTCTGGAGATAATCCTTTGCTGAGTTAGTTGTAGCAAATGCAGATTCGTAGCCTTCTTTCGTAGAAACAGGGAATTCAATGCTCTTGATCAAATCTATTACATATAAGGTATCACCTGCAAATGTATTGCTATATTTATCAATGAGATTTTCGTTCATCAAGGTATATACAGCATCGATTTCTTCGCGAATCATTGGAGAATAATTAGGATTCTCGCCATAGAACAAGAGGCGGAAACCTGTATAGTTAGCAATCATAGAAGACTGTCCACCAATAAGGAGTCGTCCGTCAAGAGCAGAGATAATACCTGTCTTGTGTTCTGTCCAAGCATCTGGATTCCATTCATTCCATCCATACTGAGAATATCTGTATGAGTCTGTATGACCTGGCATAGATGCAACAACTTCTTCATCAGAGTTCATCGCAAAAATGTTATGATATGGAGGAAGGGTTGTCTCATTCCAAGTGTTTGTCGCATCAGTTCCATTACCACGAAGGAGAGCCTTAATACTATAGTAACCCTTTGGCAGACCTACCAACTGCTGGCGAATTTCCTGTGTACCAATCAAACCGCCATTCCAGCCATCAGAAACACCAATAAGGTGGCCTTGATAGTATAGGTTGAGACCTGGTGACCAACCGCTTGTATAGTTCACATACTTGAACCATTGATTAGTTACTGTTTCGTCGGCACTAAGAACAACCTTTGATGAGATATCAGTTCTGTCACCTAAAACGCTAGTATAGGCTCCTTGACTCATACCTTCAGTCCATCCTTCTGCTGTCAACTGCCAATTTCCATCAACGATTTCTGGAGTATACTCAGGATTTACGAACCAAGGATACTTAATCAATGATGTGAAGTCCTTTGCACCGTTTTCGTCTGGATCACCTGTGTTGAGGTAATCTGCACGAGCCTTAGCCAATTCTTCGTACATCACATTGAAAGCATTAACATCGTAATTAATATCTTCTGGGTTGTCAGTCGATGCTTTGCCCTCAATTTGGTCAAGATCTGATTCAAATTGAGACTTACCTGGGAAGTCGGTAGAAATGATCATATCGTGTGAAGACTCAATCAAATCAGCAAGGCTGTAGGCAACTAGCAAAGCATTATTTGCACTCTCAACCAAAACGTTGATTTTCTCGATACCAGCTCTGACGGATGCGAGGTCTGCTTTCTCTACTTCGTCATCAATACTCATTAATTGGTCACCAACGATAGCTGCAAGAGCACCATAACCCTTTGATTCAATATCATTCTGGACTTCCTCAACTGACAAGCACAAATTTTCATATTCCTCATTAGCCATTTCGAGGATTGCATCCTCGTCAGCTTCGCCGTTGTAGATAATGCGGAAGTTAGTAAATACCAACCAGTCCTGAGCGATGTTAGCTGTCTTGCGGAATCCGAGGCGTACGTATGCACCCTTTGTCAAAATGATATTGAGTGAGTTGTCATATTTGCCTGCAGCAAAGTATGCGATAGCACCTGGCAGACAGCAAGGACAGTAATAAGAAGTGGTTTGTGTTACACCGGTCTCTGGATCCTTCACTTTCAAATCATATTTGTAGTCGTTTTTCCAATCAGATGATTCAAAAAGACGACCTTCTGTCTGTTCAGAGGTAGCCAATGAACGAACATATTTCTGGAAAGATTCAGTTACCTCAGACTCAGGATCTTCCGATGTCAACACATCAGCATAGAGCCATGCGTTCTTCTTAATAACTTTGTTGAAATGGTTGGTGAAGTTGTCAATAGGAGTTCCTTCACGATACAGTGCCTGCACCTGGATGGTGTAATAACCTGCAGGGAAATAGACAACCTGATAAAGATTGGTAAGAGGTCCTTCGGTTTTTCCATCGAAATAGAAGCCAACAGCAGCTGTTCCATCAACATCGTTCCACTCTGAAGGTTTTGAACCTTTCCAGTAGTCACCCATGTCGTTAATGGAATAGTCTCCATTGCTGTTGGAAGTCTTTTGGCCAGACCATGATCCATCGTAGTCACCCCAATTGAGATAAGAAGCGATGTCATCACCCTCATTCCAATTTGAAGTATCTACTTCTTGCGCATTCATCGCTACCGTAGCGAATAATGCAAAAGCAAATGTAAATAATTTTCTCATAATTTTGAGGTTTAAAAATGTTTATAAAAAAGAATTTGACAATTATTTTATTTTCTGTTATTTGATTGGTATTAGCCTGATCGAGAACGCTATTCCCGAAATTCGTGGCAAAGTTACAACTTATTATTCTATCAACCTATCATATTTGATAATTAAATTATCATTTTTGAGAAAACATGAAAAATATGATGCAAAAAGAAGCTATTTGTTAATAATTCCCCTTAAATTTCTATATGATTTTACCTGTCAAAAACAATCTCCATTTTTTGTTTCCCTTAAGGGGAATTTTTGCAGCCCCTAGGGGTAACAAAATTTTCCCTTAAGGGAAACAGAAAAAAACTCGTAGTTTGAAGCTTATTTGTAACACCTTATTTATCTTTACCCATTTGCATATTACAATCAACAGTTTTGCTTCTAAACTATCCTTTTTTTATTTGTTTTATTCGATTTTTACTTCTTTTTAGCCTTTATTAAGTAGAAAAAACTTGTGGGTTCATTCTTTTGCACTAACTTTGCAAGCCAATCACGACAATCTGGGTTGTGCTGATTTTTCAATCGTTAGATACATTATAGATTTTTAGTATGCCTAAACGCACTTTTTTTCTTGTGCTACTTATCATATTGGTGTTGATAGGACTTTATTTCCTACCTCCTTATTCTATTTTAGGATATGAATTCCGGCAAGTGAATCTCTTATCAGACGTAATGAGAGACACAATTTCCAAAACGGAAACAGAATCTGGAATGGAAGATTCGATTCCCACTTTTATGAGCTACCAAGACAGCGTTCCCCCAAACATGGTTCCGATTGAAGATTATAGAGATTCTCTTGGAATTCATCGCGAAATGGACAAATTCTACTACGCTCTCGGCCAATCGAAGCAAAGGGTGGTACGAATTGCATATTATGGCGATTCGTTTATAGAAGGTGACATACTCACAGCACATTTGCGAGAGCTGTTACAATCACGATTTGGGGGATGTGGAGTCGGATTAATCGATATTAAATCCCAAACTGCAGGATTCCGGACAACCGTTACAGAGTTCAGTTCCGGATGGACAGAATACAATGTTTTAAATCAGGGATCAACAGGCTTCAACTACCGCTTACAAGGTATCGACAGCAGGTATTATGTGCCTAACGGTTTGGCATATATAAATGTTAAAGGTCAAGACAGAGTGTTCCCAGGACATCTTGACACCATTCAGGTTGCAACCGTATATTTCACACCAGAAAAAGGGTTGGAAATGCAATGCTCAATCAACCAACAGCAACAGGAACATTTCTACAGCTATTCGGAAAGAACAGATAGGGTTGATAGTATCGGCCATCCTATAGCTCAAGGTTCTCGCATTGAGAGCCAATCTGTAACAGGAAAAATAGGCAGAATTAGAGTAACGGTCAATGGAAAAGGCCGCTTCTATGGTATTGCATTGGAGGGAAAGCAAGGAATTGTACTCGACAATTTCTCGTTACGTGGAAGTACTGGAATGCAACTAGGCTTAATTCCAGAGGAGACACTACAACAATTCGCAACGACTCGTCATTATGATTTGATTATCATGCACTATGGATTGAATGTCGCATCACCCTCTATGGGTCATTACGCCTCATACTGTAATCACTTCAAAAACGCCATAGGGAATTTCCAAAAGGCATTCCCAGATGCCAGCTTGCTGCTTGTAAGCGTTAGCAATAGGGATAAAAGAATGGCAGACGGAAAGTTCCAAACGATGAATGGAGTGACACAACTCGTTGATGCTCAACGAAATATGGCAAAAGAAATGGGCATTGCATTCTGGAATTTGCAACAAGGTATGGGTGGTTCTGGAAGTATGGAACGTTTGCAAAAAGAAGGTTGTGCTAATAGGGATTATACTCATATCAACTTTAAGGGAGGAGAGGTAATAAGTAAGATTTTCTACAACGTGTTGATGAATGGTAGGATGAACTATAGCCGCAGAGTACTCAATAATCCACAGGAGTATGGAGTAAAGAAGCTATCAGTATTCGATAATCAAAAGACGAAAAACGAGTAAAGGAAAATGATGAACAGCATATTTAACATAGATATTAGTAAGATACCAGAGCAACTTACTTACAATGCTTCACAACCTATGATATTCAACAGTGGAGTATTCCTGTGGCTGTTTTTGGTATTTGTGTTCGTTTATATGCTACTTGGCAAGAAGACCACACTACGTCTATTGTTCGTAACCGCCTTCTCCTACTACTTCTACTACAAATCAAGTGGCATCTATTTCTTTTTACTAGCTGTAGTCACAATAAGCGATTTCCTAATTGCTAAAGCCATCTATAAAGTACAGCAAAAACACGATGAAATGGGCAATTTTCGCAATAATAAAGGAAAATTGCTCCTAACACTCAGCTTGCTTATCGACTTAGGATTATTGGGCTATTTCAAATACACTAATTTCTTTGGAACGCTATTTGCAAATATCACTGGGAACAATTTTGAGATGTTGGATATTTTCCTACCAGTAGGTATCAGCTTTTTTACATTCCAGTCGCTAAGTTATATTATTGATGTGTATCGTGGAACGCTGAAACCCCTAAATAACATCCTTGATTATGCTTTTTATGTCAGCTTCTTTCCACAACTAGTGGCTGGCCCTATCGTTCGTGCTCGCGATTTCATACCACAAATACGCAAACCTCTTGAAATCACCAAGGAAATGTTTGGAACAGGCGTCTTCTTTATTGTTGGCGGACTTTTCAAGAAAGCTGTAATTAGCGATTACATCAGCATAAATTTTGTTGAACGCGTGTTCGAACAACCCTCCCTCTATAGCGGTTTTGAGAACTTGATGGGTGCCTATGGATACACCTTGCAAATCTATTGCGACTTTTCCGGATATAGTGATATGGCTATCGGTATAGCGTTATTGCTTGGATTTAAGTTCCCTATAAACTTCAATGCTCCATATAAATCAAGCAGTATTACTGAATTCTGGCATCGATGGCATATAAGCCTATCTTCTTGGTTGAAAGACTATCTTTATATTTCGTTAGGCGGAAACCGCAAAGGAAAAATACGCCAATACATTAATCTGATGATTACAATGTTACTTGGTGGTTTGTGGCATGGAGCATCATTCAATTTTGTTATTTGGGGAGGATTTCATGGCATCCTGCTTATCATAGATAAGATATGGAAACAGATTTGCCCAAAACTTTCATCCGTACAATCAAAACATGATTCGAAAAAGCCAAGCAAATTCATATCATTTATCGGTGGAATCGTTACTTTTCATATAGTTTGCCTCGCTTGGATATTCTTCCGATGCGACTCTTTCGATGCTGCAGTATCGATGATTTGGCAGATTTTCAGTCATTTCCAACCACAAGTGGCACCTCAATGGATTAGCGGATACTGGGCAGTTGCTTCCTTCATTGTTTTAGGATACTTGCTTCATTTTATGCCTCAACGAATGTCAGAGTTTACAAAGCAGATGGTCATCAAAATACCATTATTTTTGCAAACGTTGCTTATCGTAATTGTCATTTATATCGTGATTCAGATAAAAACAAGTGATGTTTTACCATTTATCTATTTCCAATTCTAATCAAACAAAAAAAATATTACTATATTTGCAACATAATTACAAAAAACAAACAAGTACCTAATATGAATCGAAATCTTTTTACATTTCTTTTGAGTGTCGGCTTATTGCTAAGTCCTTTTACACTCACTATGGCAGACGAACCAGATTTCTCACCCAGTGTTTACTATCGTATATTTACGAAGAATGGAGGCACACGCTGTGTCGATATCGTAGGCGAGAAGTCATACGAAGGTGAAAAGCTATGTGTATGGTCAAACATCGCTAACCGCACCACAGAGGACTGGGCAATTAAGAAAGTAGGTAACTATTACCAATTCCTTTCACGAAACGGAGGTTGGGCCATCAATGATCCCACAACAGGCGAAGTGACTGCTACGACCAACACTGGTACACAACTAAACCTTGCTGCAGTTGACACGAACTCTAAAAGTCAGCTTTGGGAAATTGTGGATCAAGGTGGTGGTTACTACAATATCATTAATGTCTATACCCAGCACACAATGAATCTCGAAGGAGGAAATAATGCTGACGGAACAAAGCTTATTAGCTATAAGTCTGATGGTTCGAACTCCACCAGCCAGAATCGTCAATGGAAATTCGTAGTTGGCGACTCCATCAATGGCAATTCATCTGATTCTGTACAAGTAGATACAACGAAAAACGATACCATTATCCGCCGACTGTCCAACTTACCACATATTTATATTTATACGAAGAACGAGGCACCCATCACAAGCAAGAAAACATGGGTAAATGCAACAATGGTTTATATTGACGAAAACGATATAATCACAAACTATGATGCACTCGAAATACGTGGACGTGGTAATTCGACCTGGAACCGTAATCCTTCAAAGAAGCCATATCGTATCAGATTTGCGAAAGCTGTTGAGTTCTTAGGGCCAGAATATGCAAACGCTCGCAACTGGACTTTAATGGCCAATACGTACGATAAGACTCTGATGCGTAATGGATTAACGAGTGAGTTGAGTGAGTTCTGTGGTATGGAATTCAATGTGGCTCACAAGTATGTAGATGTAACACTGAATGGTGAATATGTGGGTACATACCACATCAGCGACCATCCCGAAGTGGGTGACAAACGAGTAGAAGTTCCACTGGGCACTACTGGCACAGATGTAAGCTATTTTATGGAGTGCGACGGATACGCAGAACATAACTATTTCAACACAACAACAAAGAAAGTTCCTATCCGCATCCACTACCCGATGTCCTTAACTTCTGCTCAGAAGACTTATGCAGAAAGACTTGTCAACACATTTGAAACACGTCTTTTTGGTAACAACTTCACAGATCCGGAAAAAGGCTATAGAGCACTTGTGGATAGTGTGACACTTGCCAATTGGTATTGTACGATTGAAATCTGTGGCAACCTCGATTGCTTTTGGAGCCTTTATTTCTATCGTAAGGCTGGTGATCCCAAACTTTATATAGGTCCTTGCTGGGATTACGATATCGCCTATGCGAACGATTCTCGTCGTGGTGACACATCCAAACAGTTAATGTGTGATGTCGCATTTGAATTGGATCGTGCTGGATCGTGGATTAATCGTATGTGGGAAGACCCTTGGTTCCAACAACTCATCAATCGCAGATACAACGAAATCTACAATGCAGGTGTGAAGGATTTCCTATTGTCGAAAGTAGATAGTATCGCAGCATTAATCGACAAGTCACAAGCGCTTAACTTTGCCAAATATGGCATCCGAACCGCTGAATATAACGAGAGAGTATTCCATAATACATATAAAGAATACGTAGACGATTTGCGCAGTTTCATCAATACCCATTGCGATTATCTCAAAACTGCATTTAAGAAAAAGATGTCTGCTGGCCCTACACCTCCATTCGTATCTGATCAAAAACATTATTATCACATCATTAGTTCTAAAGCAGACATTGCTGTTGATGTAACGAATCAGAATATCACAGAAGGAGCTTTGATTAGTATCTATGCTAATTCAGACACACGCACCTCACAGAATTGGATGTTCGTACCTGTTGGAGAAGCGTATCAAGTACTGACCGCAGATGCTCAGTATGCACTTAATGACCCCTCTCCAGAAGGAACCGCTGCCTCTTCGACATCTTCAGTACAACTCAATCTGTCTAAGGCAGACAACTCCAACACTAGGCAACTTTGGACAATTGTTCCTCAAGGAACAGAAGGTTATTACAACTTAATCAACAAAAAGTCGGGACGAACGATGAACCTCAATAGCGGTAACACTTCTAACGGAACGAGTGTGATTAGTTATTCTACAGATACAGAAAAGAACAAAACTAGTCAGAACCGTTTGTGGCTTATTGAAAAAACCGCAACGGAAATTATACAAACAATTGTAGAAGACATTAATGGTGACGGAACAGTTGACACACAAGATATCTTGTCAATATTTGACTTCATTGTTCAAGGGAAACCTGTTAACGCAACTACAATAGAAGATGTGAATAAAGACGGACTTGTTGATACACAGGATGTACTTAGTGTTTATGATTACATCATCAAACATTAACAAGAAACAAGGACAAAATAAGATGAGCGACTTTTTGCCGCTCATCTTATTTTATTACCCTTTAGCTTCATAAACTTCATCTATGGTCATAGGTTTCTTCTTGTGGCCCAGTACACGAGCACCATCTTCTGTGATGAGGTAATCGAGTTCGTTGCGTAGCCCTGTGAATCCCTTCCATGCTTCTAACTTATCATAGCAGATGAAATCGGTGAATGACTTCTCTGCCTGCCACTTATCAATGAGTTCGGGGATAAAATATATTCCGGGTTCTACGGTAAATACAAAACCTGGCTCTAATGGGCGTGCCAAACGAAGCGACTTAAAACCAAACTGTTTACTCTTGGCAACTCCCTCTGGATAGCCCACATATTGCTCTCCAAGGTTCTCCATATCGTGAACATCAAGCCCCATCATATGACCAAGTCCGCAGGGGAAGAAGATTGCATAGGCTCCACTATATGCTGCTTCCTTTGGATCACCTTTCATTAATCCAATCTCTTTCATGCCTTCACAAAGTACGGTTGCCGCATTGAGGTGTGCCTGCTTGAAAGGCACTCCTGGAGCAAGTGTATCAACAGCTGCCTGGAATGTCTTAAGGTGTAAGTTATAAATCATCGCCTGCTGTTCAGTAAACTTATCACTTACAGGCATAGAAGAAGAAAGGTCACCTGAATAATGCAAAGGGTCTTCTGCTCCCGCATCGAGCAAGAAGATGTCGCCTTCCTGCAATGTATTCATAAAGGCATGCTGATGAAGTGTCTGACCTTTTGTAGTAGCAATAGTTGGGAAAGAACGGAAGCAATCCTGCGACATTACAGTCTGCTCTACAGCAGCAGCAATCTGGGCTTCAGTCTTACCTGGACGAACTTCCCTGTAAGCCGCAAGGTGCATATCTACACTGACATCAATCGCAGCTTCAATGTGTTCTATCTCTTCTGGAGTCTTGTGGTTACGCATATCGACAATCGCCTTTATCATCGTCACAGAAGCTTTTGCTGCCTGTTCAGCAGGATTGATACCCAAAAGTTCCTGCAACCATACCTGATGGTCTCCACGATAAGGAGGCAGGAAATGAATAGTTTGCCCTTTTGCTTGGGCATTCTTTACGTACGAAGCCAAATCACTAAGCGGGCGGGTCTCATAGATGCCCACTACTTCACTCTTTTCTTTAATCGTTGGTTGATAACCCATCCATACAATATCATCAATGGTCAATTCATTTCCAAAGATGATTTCTTTGTCGTTCTCGATATCAATAACTGCAGCTAATCCTGCATAGTCGCCTCCGAAATAATACAGGAATGAACTATCTTGACGGAATCGATAGGCATTATCAGCATAATTCATGCCCACCTCACCATTTCCAAGGAAAAGCATCAAGCCTTTTCCTACTCTTTGCTTAAGTTCAGCACGACGCTGAATATAAGTTTCTTTCTTAAAAGGTTTCATGATTAATAATTGATTATTTGATTTGATATAGGTTTTCTTTCTTATGTTTACCTATCTGGGCATTTGTCTCTGGGAAATATTTTGCAATTAAAGCATACAACCCAGGATCGTATTTCTTGAGTTCCTCACGTGTGTTTACAGGATTATGTTTAGTATCAGCATATGGAGTCTCTGCATTAACATTAAACCAGTCTTGCACACCTTCTGCCCAATACTCTGCATACTCAGAACCCGCATAAGTATTCTCCCATTTACCTGCAGCTCTCGCTTTCGCCAAGAGGTCTTTTAATTGGTCGTTGATGGTCGGATCGACTTGAACGATACCAATCAGATGTATGGAGTGCGAGAACTCATGTATCAAGATGTCTTCTGCATGATACTTATCCCAAGGATATGCCATTATGTTCTCCTCAGCACACGAAGTGATAGGTTCGTGTATCGTTCCTCCAAGCCCTCTTGCCCTCAGATTCCAATTGAGGCTGCGATCGCGTACCATCCCACTATGCTCAGGTACTTGAATTGTTACTTCTTTCTGACCCATGACTACCACACGCGTGTCTACTCGAGTCATCGCATCAAGTACCGCTTGAGGTAACATACTTGTCATGCAGTAGATTGTTTTATGTGCTTGTACGAGGCAATTGTCTGGAACTTGGTCAGAAGAAAGAATGTGAATACCATTCGCATCAACGTGTTTCTTATAAAAAGAGGTGTCAAGGTGTAGACGGGTGGCCAACTCCTCTGATAATTTTTCCACAACACAGTTTGGCACATTGATGTTTAGCTTCTTCTCCTTATGCATTTTCGCCCATGCACTTTTACTATCTTTCTTGAACAGATTATCCTTTGGATGACAACTCGGATAAAGACCGTCATACGTCATGAATTTACCGATGAAATCGAACAATTCTGGGTCATAACGCTTCAAATCCTCGTGTGTATTCACCCAGTTATGTTCTCCATTAGGAAGAGGAGATTCTGCATTCACATCAAACCAATCCTGTACTCCTTCCGCCCAATAGTCTAAAGCGCTGTTTGCTGCAAAAGTGTATTTCCATTTACCCGCAGCTATTGCTTTGTTATAGAGAGCAGTTAACTGTCGCTCTGCATCAGGATAAGATTGCTTGATTCCCATCGAAAACAAAGAACGGGCAAACGAGTTTACCAGAATATCTTCTGCATAGTTAGGATCTATCTGATAAGCCAGCACATTCTCCTCCGCACATAGCATTACGGGCATTTCCTTTGTGGCTCCCCATCCTCGTTTATGAATATCCCACCAGGGTTCCATCCCTGGATAGTTTTTAAACTCTGGCAACTGAGTGATTCCCTCGTAGCGTCCCATTGCTACGACTTGTAGGTTTTGGCCAATCATGGCATTAATTGCCTCTTTGAACACATGATCTGACAGATAATTCAATTGCAAACCAACTCTGACCAAACAGCTATCAGGAGCCTTGTCCGAAGCAAGAATGTGTATTTTTCCTGCATAGGCCTGTTTCTTATAATACTGACCTGTAGCCTCCTCTCCACCTCTCCGCCTGTTCGATGGTTGTTGGGCGCTTAACGATAGGTAAAAGCAAAAAAAGAGAAAAACAAGAGATAGTTTCATAGGTTAGTTCATTTAATACGGACTAATCCATCTAATGGATCAGTCCGTTTGTTTATTTACTTCATATAGGAATAACGATAGTCAGAAGGCGAAACAAGTGTCTCTTTGATAACGCGTGGAAGGACCCAACGAATGAGGTTGAACTCGCCTCCAGCTTTATCATTCGTTCCTGATGCACGACTGCCGCCAAATGGCTGCATACCTACAACAGCACCAGTTGGGCGATCGTTCACATAGAAGTTTCCTGCAGTGTAGCACAAGGCTTCTGTAATCTTTTCTACTGCCAAACGATCCTGACCAAATACAGATCCTGTCAAACCATAAGGAGAAGTTGTGTCACACAACTTAACCGCTTCCTCCACTTTGTCATCATCGTATGGATAGACGGTTAATACTGGACCGAATATCTCCTCTTCCATCGATTTGAAATGAGAATCTGTTGTTTCGATAACGGTTGGTTCTACAAAGTAACCGACACTCTTGTCATAGCCTCCACCCATCACAATCTTAGCATCCTTTGATGCCTTTGCATATTCGATGTAGGAAGCGATATTATCGAATGATGCCTCATCAATAACAGCATTGATGAAGTTATTGCTGTCGCAAACGTCACCCATCTTGATTTCTTTAGCCCATACCTTCATTTTGTCAAGCACAGGTCCCCACAGGCTCTTTGGAATATACATACGGCTTGCTGCAGAGCACTTCTGACCTTGATACTCGTATGCCCCTGTGAAAGCAGCATGGGCAACAGCATCGATGTTGGCCGAAGGGTGAACAAAGATGTAGTCCTTACCACCTGTCTCGCCTACCAAACGAGGATAGCTCACATAGTTAGCGATGTTTTCACCCACTGAACGCCACAATGTTTGGAATGTTGCAGTCGAGCCTGTGAAGTGAATACCAGCCAAGTCTTTGCTTGCACAACAAATCTTTCCGATTTCCGAACCCTTACTTGGCACGAAGTTTACAACACCATCGGGCACACCTGCCTCCTTGAACATCTGCATCAAGTAGTAGTTCGAAAGGATTGCTGTTGAAGATGGTTTCCAAATGGTTGTGTTTCCTAACAATACTGGGGTCATGTTGAGGTTACAAGCAATAGAAGTAAAATTGAACGGAGTGACAGCCAACACGAATCCTTCAAGTGGACGGTACTCTGTATTGTTGATATTGCCAGCTCCATCCTTTGGTTGAATGCTATAAAGTTTCGAAGCATAGTGCACATTATAGCGGAAGAAGTCGATTGTTTCGCATGCTGAATCGATTTCTGCCTGGTAGATATTTTTGCTCTGCCCCAGCATCGTAGCTGCATTCATGATAGGACGATACTTAGTAGCAAGGAGTTCTGCACACTTCATCACGATTGCGGCCCTTGTGGTCCAATCAGTATTCGCCCATTGTTTATGTGCTTCCATTGCTGCGTCAATGGCCATCTTGATTTCCTTCTCGCCTGCTTTGTGATATCTGGCCAACACATGCTTATGGTCATGTGGGCAAACTATCTCTGCTGTATTACCGGTACGGATTTCCTTTCCACCGATGATGATTGGGATGTCGAGCACAGTCTCGCTCTGACGTTTCAACTCTGCATCAAGTGCAATACGTTCTGGGCTACCTTTCAAATAACTCTTAACCGGTTCGTTGGCCGGACATGGGAATGTTACAATGGAATTCTTCATAATTTTGTTATTATTAATTAATGTGTTACTTTTCTTTTCGTATGCAAAAGTAGTGAAAAGCATTTGAAGAACAAAATAATTATGCGTTTTTTTTGCTGAACTATCACATTTTACCCTTAATGATTATAGAACTGCAAAAAAAGAAAGGAAAACAGACGCGCTGTTTTCCTTCCATTTAGTTCTTCATAAAAACTACAAATCTTCTTTCTGTGCTTTTTTGCTCATCGTGAATCCCTTTTCACCATCCCAAATCAACCATCCATGATTGTTTGTCTTGCGAAGTGTAAGCGGACCTTGAGGGCTATCAGCACCTGAGCTGATGATATGAAGGCGAGCATAAGTAACTCCGTTTTCTTCCAAGATTGGATCAGCTGCAGCCTCAACTACTGTAACCACATAAGGTGTAGTTGGAGTGTAGAGGTTTTCAGGAGAACTTCCTGCAAAGAAACTACGCAATCCGTTTACCTTGGGGAATCCGTTTGAATCCTTACCAACAAGATTGCTCTGAACGATGTTCTGCATATCTGCGTTGGATACCAGCGAGATACCATTCGTACCTACAGTTGCAGTATGGGTACGCAGATAATTTATCATCTCCCAAGCATCGGCACTATTGTCAGCAATACGATTCAGACAGCAAATAAACAAAGCTGCAACGAAATACTGTGACTCGAAATACTTGCGGTTCTCAACTTCCAATGTTTTCAGCTCCTCAATATTACGAGGAAGGGCATTGAAGGTATAGGTAAACTGCTTCTTGCCATTCGTATAAGTCCCTTCTTGCTCAGTGACTGTAATGGTCTCGACTGGCTGAGTATAGGCTGTTACCTTCTTGATGGCCAAAGTTCCGTCTGTATGAGCCAACTGGAAGTTTGTCTTGTCCGAAGGAGAGTTGCCGATGTAATAGTATGCATTCGCATCTACATTTCCCGACTTACTTCCATGAGTAAATGGCAATGAACCCTTAAAGTCCAAATAGTCATAAGCAGGGTTAAAGAAGGTCTTACCGTCTGCGGCATAGGTCTTTACTTGCTCCAGATTCTGGTCGAACTGAACGCGAAAATAAGTGACACTTTGTGCTGAAGCAGCAATTGTGGCTAATGTCAAAGCCGTTGATAAAATAATCTTTTTCATATTCATTATGTTTTATGTATAGTTTGTTAAATCGATTTATTTTTTGATGAATTTAAGGCTTTTACTACCCACCTTAGCGACATAAACACCCGCAGGCAGATTGCCTACCAAAATAGTAGTAGAGCCATTTGAAACTGTTGCTGTTGCAACTCTCACGCCATTCGCATTATAAACTGAGGCTTCAGTTGCATCATCACAACCTGAGAGTTTCAGTTCAAAATGAACAGGGGTAAGCAGACGTAATTCTTTACCGACCACTTGTTCTCTGATACCTGTATCATTGTTGCCAACTCGGAAAGTCACATACTCAACTCCAGTCAAGTTGCTTCCCACTTGCAAAACCACCTCGAAACGTCCGTCTTGGTCCACATTGGCAAGCATCGAAACATTACTCAAAGGTTGTTCTTCACCTTTATTTGTAATCAGATACAATGGTCCGCTGAGCAATTGCTCTTCTTGCTCATCCTGATACGGGATAAAGCCTCCTGAACTCTCATTGAGTCCTCGAGCAAATCGGACAGTCTTCACACCTGCGACTCCATCGCCCTCACGAGTCACCACTTCAAACTTACCATCCGCATCCACATTAGCCAGCAGTTCCACACGGCTCATCGCAATCGAGTCACCCCTGTCGGTAATCAGACACCAAGGTCCATCACCTTGCTGAGGCTGAGGCTGTTCACCTCCGGTAATCTTTTGGAATCCTCCAGATGTTGGCGAGTTTCCATGTGCAAATCTAACAAAACTTGCACCACTCACATTTGCACCATCACTCACAATCACTTCAAAAAGATTATTGCCGTCCACATTGGCAACCATCTGAACACGACTCATTGCGATGGTGTCATGCTGATCCGTAATCATACACCAAGGATTGGCAGCATTTGGATCTGTTTCAGTTTCACCCGCTTTGATGGGGCGGAAACCTCCTGCGGTTTTACTGTCCCCATGTGCAAAACGTACAAAAGTCACACCTACGCGATTGTCACCATCAGAGGTCACTATCTCGAACTTCCCCGTCATGTCTGCAGATGCCAACAATTGCACTCTGCTCATCGCAATTGTATCATTGGCATCCGTAATCATACACCATGGGTTGTACCGATTAGGATCCTGAGGCTTAGGTTGAGTCGGATCAATGGGCTGGAAACCGCCACTATGATCGCTCTTTCCCCTTCCAAATCGCACCGATGTCACCCCAACTCGGTTTTCACCATCATTGGTGACCACCTCAAAACGATGGCTTTGATCCACGTTGGCCAACAACTGCACACGACTCATTGCGATAGAATCGCCTTCATTCGTAATCAGACACCACGGCCCTGTTTCAGTAATGACCAATGGATCATCGTCCTCTGGTGCTACGTAGTCCGATTCATGCAGCTCAAAGGTAATGCTCTTCACACCAACAGCTCCCTGACCTTCGCGAACCACCACCTCAAACGAGGCTTGGCCATCCACTGCTGCCAGCATTTCCACACGAGCCATCTCTATCAACTGTCCGCGATCAGTTTTCAAGCACCATACCTGAGGCTTATCCTGAGCACAGACATCGACAGAAAGCGTGAACAAAAACAGCAATACCATCGATTGCAAGAATCCCTGCTTTACTGTTTTAAACAGATTCATTCTTGATTCTTTTTTGAATTGTTATACAATATTATAAATTAAACTATATCACACTTTAACATCATTTTTTCTATTTCTGCGACAAATTTACACAAAAATCCACAATTATCATGCACTTTTGCTCGGAAAAAGCCCATATTTCAGAGAAAAAGGACACATATATATCAAAAACGGATAATTCGCTCAATTTATTTGTACTTTAGCCTTCGCGTATGACGCTTCAATTCTGTATTTCTGTTACACCTTATTTATTAATAATACACCCTTACTCCTTTTTTTCCTTCCCCCTAGAGGAAATTTCTGTTGCAGGTCGTGCAACCTATGTTGCAGGTCGTGCAACGTACGTTGCACGACCTGCAACAGAAAATACCCTTAAGGGAAAAAACATTTTCCCCTAGGGGCTGCAAAAAAAGCTAAGGGTGAAACTAGAATTATTCTTCAACATTTACCCCCATTTCATCGTAATCCAATCGTTTGATTAGAATATGAGAACAACGATGAAATGGGGGATTTTATGTATTATATTACTTAACGAGGACTTTTTTACCATCCACGATATTCAAACCTTTTCGCAAGGTTCCTATACGCTGACCTTGAAGATTGAACATCCCAACCTTTTTTTGATAAAGGGAGGTGGATGATGTGATTTCCTCAATCGCAGAAAGGTCTAAGGTCGGATCAGTAATGTTGCGCTCATAGAAAAACCACTTCTGATAGTTGTCTGCTACCGCTATACACCCTTCGTTGAGGCGAATGCGGTAGTCCCAATGGTGTGATCGCTGTGCTTCTCCGTTTTTATCGTCATAGATATAATCGGTATTTGCGACTACACAGATGATGACTCCATTAGCAGGACGATCCGTGATGTTCATTTCCATTTTTCCGCAATAGACAGGCTGGCTATAATATGCCTTACCGCTTTTGGTTCGATAACACAACTGTGCCTCCATGTGAGTATCTTCTGGGCGGAATTCTACAACAACTTTATCTGATGCAGGATTGACATGTATAGGAATGAAGTTCGCTCCACTCCACCCAGGATTGGTTAGGGTATCTGGGGCTAACCACCCATTCATATCATTCTGAACAGGATGAGCATAAGGTGTCATTCGCCATTTGCCACAGTTTATATAATAAGGTTCCCACTCTGGGCCTATGGATTGTCCGAAAGAATCAGATGCGGAATTGCGATATGATTTCGAACCATATCCAAAATCATAAATTGCCATTCGAGAACGATACTGAAGAATGACTTTTCGCATCGCTTCCTCACCGATGGAATCGCCAATTCCTTCCAATACCCGATTGCTGCAATAGCGCCAAATCCAAGGCACACTGCCATTTCCGCAAAAGGCAGACAAAATGGTTGGGAAAGAATTTCCATATTGCGTTCCTCCCAGAATATTGCGCCAAGTACAGATTTGCTTGCCATCGCTCGTGTAGCGATTTACTCCTTGCGCCTGTGGACCACCAAACGTTCCATCTTGGAGCCAACCAGAGTAGCATTCAATCGGCATGAAAGGCGCAAGAAATGGCCCACAATCCAGCCACCCTGCTCGTGCATTATCGCTCTCAACCGAATTACCAGCCTCTTCTGCCTTTAACTGAGCCATCTTGCTCTGCGCCCATGTGTTGCCTGCCTCATGGAACCACGATGAGCCTTTCACACCAGGCATATCAGCAAAAGTGGCATGAATACCCTCATGAATCATTGCGTCACGTTGGTAAGCTCCATCATTCCACTTCTTATCGGCATCTAGACGGAAACGGCTGAATGGATACCAAGATGCCCAAACACATGCCCAATTCTGCCCATCAGCACGTGTGGAGCTCTGATAACCTCCCTGTTCGGACTGTGGCGTGTTATCATTGGTCAGACCAGAACCAAAAATATAGATAATGGACTTATAACCTTTACGTGCACTAAGGTCGGGCGGCCATCCCATTTTGTTTCGTAAGTAAGCAAACTCCTGATCAAAATAGTCGACCATACGCTTTGCTGCTCCGTAGATAGTTGCAGAGTCCTTTCCGACTTCTGGGTTGAGGTTATCCCCCCAAAAGGCGGACCACCACTTTCCGACATACATGTTAGCAGGAGCCGTACCACCATTTGCAGTTCGCTTGTAGAACGTATGAACTTTCTGAGGCTCAGGCAGTTCTGGGTATTCCGTTCGGAAGTCATAACCAAAGCGAACAGTATGTGCTTCCCAGTCATAGAACTCGCCTCTATGCTCTTGTACATCAACGAAATAATTGTAATTCTTCACTACGATAGACCCATCTTCCTGTGTCATACGGACTTTCAATGTGTACATACCTCCATCTTCACGAGTGATGTCTGTCAGAGTGAAATCAGCTGTCTTCATATAGCTGCGTAAACTTTTTCCCTTTTCGTTCTGCCAAGCATACTTCACGGAAACGGCTGTTTCTGGTTCTGTAGCCGATAGCGTAATGCTGCTACCTGCATCAGCTTGAATATAGTTCTTTTGACTCCAGGCTTGTTCGTTGACTCTTACCTGAGGTTTTACAACCCAAGAATCCACATAGTCCTTACGCCCCTTAGTCTGTGCAAAAACGGCTATGGACAAAAGGAGAAGGCATCCGATAAATACGTTCTTTTTCATTTTCATTTGTTAGTTAGTTTACAAGATATGGTTCACGATGCAAAGTTACAACTTTCCCCATGATTGGCAGATAGGGTTTTCGTCCAAAACTTGGTGGATTTCAATCCATCGCATATTCCATAACTTACGAGTACCATTTAGTTTTCAAGTTTCCAGAAAAAAGATACAAACGCACGCTTTTCTTAATAATAATTAAGGTGTAAATCAACTTCTCACAAAAATCGCATGATAGATAACAAATAATTTTGTATATTTGCAGACTAAAATGCGGTAATGCATAACAAAGCGTATTTAATGGTCATAAACAAAAAAACTACATATTTTAACATGAAAACATTAACAAACATGCTACTTACTGCAGTTGCCATCATGGTGATGGAAATGATGGGCTGCATAAAGGTACAAGCTCAAAGCGAGTTGTACCCTCAACATTTTGATTTAAAAGAGGTGGTACTGTCCGATGGACCTATGCGTACCGCACTAATCACCAACTCACGTACACTGTTGCAGTATGATGCAGACCGTCTGATGACGCCTTTTGTGCGTGAGGCTGGACTTGCAAAGACAACTGATACGAAGAACAAATATTACAACTGGCTGACAAAGCACCCTACATTCCGCAACTGGGGTGACTCAGGATGGTCGCTCGAAGGGCATGTTGGTGGACACTACCTCAGTGCACTTGCGCTATCGTATGCCGCATTGTGTAATGATGATAGCCAATCAGAACTTGCTACTCAACTGAAAAAACGATTGGATTACTGCCTCGATATCATGAAAGACTGTCAGGATGCCTACGAAGGAAACACAAATGGTATGGAGGGGTTCATTGGAGGTCAGCCTATCACTCAAATATGGACTGCTTTATATGCAAACAACATCAGTCCTTATAAGCAGTATGGCGGATGGGTACCTTTCTATTGTCAGCACAAAGTGCTTGCAGGACTAAGAGATGCCTACATCTATGCAGAAAGCGAACAAGCAAAGGAGATGTTCAGAAAGTTGTGTGACTGGAGTGTTAACGTGGTTTCAAAACTTTCGCAAAACGACATGCAGAACGTGTTGGGTAATGAGCACGGAGGTATGAACGAAACCTTGGCAGATGCATATAAGCTATTTGGAGACAAGAAATATCTCACAGCAGCCAAGAAGTACAGCCACGCAGAAATGGTGAACGGCATGCAGTCGCTAAACACTACATTCCTTAACAACCGCCACGCAAACACTCAGGTGCCAAAGTACATCGGTTTTGAACGTATCGCCCAACTCGACCAAACAGCAACAACATACAAAAATGCCGCTAAGTACTTTTGGCAAGACGTGGTAAACAATCGTACGGTTTGTATTGGCGGCAACTCTGTGGATGAACATTTCTTAAATCAAAGTAATGGTGAACGATACATTAACAACTTGAACGGTCCAGAGACATGCAACACCAATAACATGATGAAACTGACCGAGGACTTGTTCGACGATACACACGAAGCCAAATATGCCGACTTCTATGAAAATGCAATGTATAACCACATTCTGTCCACTCAGGATCCTCAAACGGGCGGATATGTCTACTTTACAACACTTAGACCCCAAGGCTATAAAATCTACTCAAGGGTCAATCAAGGAATGTGGTGTTGCGTAGGAACAGGTATGGAGAATCATAGCAAGTATGGACACTTTATCTATACCCATAGGGATGCGACAAACACATTATATGTGAATCTATTCACAGCCAGCCAACTGAAGCATGATGTTTATGCACTCACTCAGACCACAAACTTCCCATACGAAGAATCAACTAAATTGACTATCGACAAAGATGGCGAATACGAAATTGCCATACGTCATCCATTCTGGGCAGGCGAAGGCTATTCCATAAAGGTGAATGGAGACCCTATCTCCAATTTACCAGCCAAAGGAAGAGCAACCTATGTGAAACTTGAGAAAACAACGTGGAAGAAAGGCGATGTCATCGAAATTGCATTACCGATGAATCTACGCATCGAAGAATGTCCTCTGCAAAAAGAATACATCGCGCTAAAATATGGTCCTATATTGTTGGCTGCCAAGACTTCGAATGCAGACTTGAAAAACGAATATGCAGGAGAGGGGCGTATGGATCATGCCCCAGGCAATATGGCAAACTCTATGTCAATCGTAAGTTCTCCGCTGCTAATTTGCGAACGCAACGAAGTATTTGACCGTATCGAGAAAACTGGTAACATGAAGTTCAAGTTCGACGTTTCACGCAAAGATACCCAGACAGAATGGCGGACTTTGGATCTTGAACCATTTTTCTCAACCCACCACTCACGTTATATGATATATTGGTATCAGCAGACAGCCAAGCAGTTTGCAGAAAGTTCGCTTGCTGCAGAAGAGGCAAAGAATCAGGCATTCCTTGCTCGTACCGTCGATTATGTAGGAACAGGCGAACAGCAGAGCGAAGTCGGACATCAGGCTAAGTACTCCTCAAACTCGTCGTATGGAAGCTATAATGGTGAAATCTATCGTGACGTTCAGTCAGGAGGGTACATACAATATGTACTGGCAAATAATGACAAGATTGCATCTGATATGAGTGTCATGTGTCGATTCACAACTGCAGACAAAGACAGAGTGGCAGCCATCTATATTGATGGCACGAAGATTGCTGATTATAAAGTACCATCGTCGTTCGCCACAGCAACGAACGGGTTCTTCAACTACGAATTCCCGATTCCTGACAAACTGCTAAAGAACGCAGATGGTTCAGTAAAGTCGCAGTTGACCTTCAAGATTGTTGCAAGCGGCAGCACTCCTTGCCCAGGACTTTATTACCTGCGACTAATGAAAGATTATAGCAAGCAATATGCTACTAATTACACATTTGTGGCAGGTGAATGGGCAAAGACTGGCGATGGAGGACGAGTATCACAAAATAACATCACTGCCAACTCTGCCGCCAATACTATCACAGTGAAGGCATCTGGCAATAATAACGTCTGTCTGAGTTTTGGAACAGAGAAATACACTATCAACACCAACGATAAGTACTTCATGATTCGGGCAACAAATATAAGTACGAATGACGGCGCTTCTTTTTTGTGGTGGTTCAATGGGACAAATCATGGTTCAAGCGTGAAACCCACCCGAACTCAGACGCTTTCAGATGGAGACGTAGTGCTTTATTGGGACATTACAGCCAGCGGACTAGACGATAAATGTAATGGTCAGTCATACGCTTTCAGTCAAGGAAACACCATCTTTGGACTCACCTCGACAACTGGCACTTCTGTCATCAAATATATCGGATTCAATTCTGCAATGGAAATACCCAGCGGTATCAAAGAACTCTCAATGAATCCTTTTGTAAAGCAGGGCGTTTATAGTCTTAATGGCTATCGATTATCAAATGCCCAAAAAGGAATCAATATAATGAATGGAGAAAAAGTAATCATCAAATAAAAACAAAAAGATTATGGAAATTACATCACAAAACTTTCAAGAATTATTGGCTCAGAACAAGCCTGTAGTTATGGATTTCTGGGCAACTTGGTGCGGACCTTGCAAGAAAGTAGCTCCGCTAGTTGAAGAACTCGCCTCAGAATACGAGGGACAAGCTATCGTGGGGAAGGTGAACGTAGAAGACGAAGACGACCTTGCTTCACAGTTTGGAATACGTAATATCCCAACTATCCTTTTCATCAAGAATGGTGAGGTTGTTGACAAGCAAGTAGGTGCATGCCCAAAAAGCGTACTTGAAGACAAGTTAAAAGCTCTGCTATAATCTCAAATCGTCAAATCACAAATTGGAGAATTATTATGGCTGCAATAGACGATGAACTGATGAAAGCCGCAGAAGAAGATGCACAGGAAGTTGCTTTCATCCTCAACGAGCTACCTCAAGACTTGAAAGAAAAGTTCACTGAGGAAGATATCTATTACTTCATTGATGTCATGCTTGAATACTTTTCAAACGCACAAGCCGACAAAGATGGATATATTGATATTGACGTAAATGATGTGGCGCAACATCTTGTAAAACAAGCAAAGAACGATCAAATGGGCAATTTTGACCCTGAAGATGTGTTCTTCGTGGTTCAGGCAGAATTAGATTACAACGAATCATTAGACAACTGACATGAATCCTAATTATTTTATAGGTGATGGCTATGGAGGTATTTCTGCTTCAGCCCTTTATTGGATTATATTCATCGGCATCGCACTCGCTAGTTGGCTTGTGCAATGGAATTTGAAGAGCAAATTCAAGAAATATTCTCAAATCCTATCATTCAAAGGCTTAACAGGAAAGGAAACTGCAGAACTGATGCTAAAAGATTTTGGCATCACAGATGTAACAGTACAGAGTGTCGCAGGTCAATTGACAGACCACTACAACCCTATCAATAAAACCCTAAACTTAAGTGAAGGCGTATATGAAAGCAACAGCATTATGGCTGCTGCAGTAGCTGCTCACGAATGTGGACACGCTGTTCAACATGCTATGTCATACGGTCCACTGACTTTACGTTCGAAGTTAGTTCCAGTAGTCAGCGCTACATCAAGGTGGATGACGTGGATTTTGCTGGGCGGTATGTTGCTACTCAGCTATACAGGCAATCCTTACGTATTAGGTGTGGGTGTAGTTCTCTATGCCCTTACTACGATCTTCTCGCTTGTTACCCTTCCTGTCGAGATAGACGCTAGCCGCAGAGCCGTCAAGTGGTTAGACTCAAGAGGTCTGACAGATACAGACACTCACAATCATGCCGTTAGCGCTCTCCGTGCAGCAGCCTACACCTATGTGGTAGCGGCACTTAGTTCACTTGCCACACTCTTCTATTATATACTCATGTTACTTAACAACCGTAGATAAATGCCACAGGGACAGTTTGAAATACAGGAACAAGTAGAGAGGCAGTTGCAAAAACTGACCCCTCTACAATTAATGACTGCACGTCTGTTAGAACTGTCCGTTGTGGAATTAGAAGATAAAGTCAAGACAGAAAGCTATGAAAATGTAGCATTAGAAGAAGGACATGGGAATGATGAGGAAATGAGTGAAGGCGAGACCTATGATGAAAGGCCAGAACCGAATGAGAGGACGAATGAAGAATCCTATGGAGAAGACGACATACCTGTTTATGCCCCACCAACTGGGAAAAGTTATGAAGAGGTCATGCCGATTGGTGACACAAAATCGTTCATAGAAGACTTGAAACGTCAGATGTACGATTTCAATATCACAGCTAAGCAACAAGAATTGATAGAGTTCTTGATAGGGACATTGGATAATCGGGGTTTCATCGATCGTTCTCTTGCCAGCATTTCTGATGACCTTCTGTTCCATTTTAACATTGATGCTGATATTGCGGAGATTGAAGATGCATTGAAGATTCTACAACAATTTGAACCCGCTGGAATTGGCGCACGCAACTTGCAGGAGTGTCTATTGATTCAGATTGACCGGAAACTCGAAAATTCATCTGATGAGTCACGCAAAAATCGGCTTGAACTTGAACGGAAGATTATTCTTGATCATTTCGATTTGTTACAGCATCAAAACATTGACAGAATCGCAAAAGTCACACAGTCTTCACGCGAGCAAGTAGAAAAAGCTGTAGAGGGCATCGGGCGCCTCAATCCGCGTCCAGGGTTGGCCTTATGCGAGTCTGCAGACGATCGGTCACAAACGATAGAGCCCGATTTCATCATTGAAACCTCACCCGATGGAATGATCAACATCGAACTGAACAACGGAGAAGTACCAGAACTAAGGGTTTCACGTGACTACGCTGATCAACTCAAACAATATCAGCAGCAAGCTGACAAAATGAATCGTGCCCAACAAGAAGCATTTGAATACACACGTCAGAAAGTAGAAGGGGCAAAAATGTTCATTGATGCGATTAAGCAACGTCAACAAACACTTTATAACACAATGAAGGCTATTGTGAAACTTCAAAAAGATTTCATCCTCACACAGGACGAATCGCAGCTTCGCCCTATGCGACTATTGGACGTTGCCGCATTGACGGGGCAGGATGTTTCAACAGTTTCACGCGTACGTAAAGGAAAGTATGCTCAGATTGATGGCCAATTATATGCACTCGACTATTTCTTCCTACGTGCTCGAACCAATGCGGATGGAGAGACCTTAGAACATAGGGAAATCAAACAAAGAATTCGCGAAATAATTGATTCGGAAGAGAAGTCAAAACCAATCTCCGACCAGAAAATTGCAGACATTCTCACTGCAGAAAACTTCAATATTAGTCGTAGGACTATTGCAAAATACAGAAACGAAATGGGCATTTTATCCACTTCAGAAAGGAAACGAATATGAACCAGAAATACATGATTATGTTTGCCAAAGTCTATTCGGCAATATTCTCTCCATTCTACGCTCCATTTTGGGCGTTCATGTGGCTGTTCCTATTCAGTTACCTTAAAATGTGGCCACTTGGATATAAGGCATTCATCATCGGAATCGTTGTGATGTTTACCATTATCATTCCTCGCATTACGATTGACATATTTCGTCGTATCAACAAATGGACTCATTGGCAACTGAGTCATCGTGAACATCGCCACATGCCATATTTCATCACAATAGCGAGCTATATTGCCTGCGTGTTTCTTTTCATGCAACTAAATACGGCATTATTTATGCGAGGTATGATTTTGGCTACCTTAGTAACCAGTTTAGTTTGTGCTTTGTTGAACGTCTGGTGGAAAGTCAGTACTCACATGGCAAGTATGGGTGGATTGTTTGGAACCATCATCGCATTCGGCTATTTATTCTATTTCAATCCCCTCATTCCGATGTGTTGCATGCTCATACTCTCAGGAGTGATGGGCACTAGCCGCATGCTTCTTCGTCAGCACTCACTCTCACAAGTGATTGTAGGTTTCTTAATTGGAGCTATTACCTCAATGATATTCATCATGTTTGCGTGGGTATAAATTGTCAAATGTAAAACGTTAAATTGTTATATATATGGTATCAATCATCATGGGCAGTCAATCAGACATGCCAGTAATGGAGAAAGCAAAAGCTTATCTCGAAGAGAACAGTATCGCTTATGAAGTCAATGTGATGTCTGCACATCGTAATCCTGAAGCTGTAGCTGAATATGCAAAGACCGCAAAGGAACGTGGAGTGAAAGTAATAATTGCAGGTGCAGGAATGGCTGCAGCATTACCAGGAGTTATTGCTGCATATACCACCTTACCTGTTATTGGAGTACCAATCAAATCAGGTGCACTGCAAGGAATCGATGCACTCCTTGCAATTGTCCAAATGCCTCCTGGTGTACCAGTTGCCACTATGGCGATTGACGGAGCAAAGAACGCGGCTGTATTTGCACATAAAATTTTACAATTATGCGAAGAAAAACAGTAGAAGTACAAGTTGGAAACCTTCCAATGGGAGGTGATAATCCTGTTCGTGTACAGTCAATGACGACAGTCCCCACAACAGACACAGAGGGATGTATTGCCCAAATCAAACGTATCGTAGATGCAGGCGGCGAATATGTTCGCCTAACCACACAGGGAATTCGTGAGGCCGAAAACCTGAAAAACATTAAAGAAGGGCTTCGTCGGGAAGGATATGACGTACCTATCATTGCAGATGTACACTTTAATGCCAATGTAGCTGATATAGCAGCTCTCTACGCTGATAAGGTACGCATCAATCCAGGTAATTATGTCGACCCCGCCCGTAAGTTCAAACACTTGGAATATACTGATGAAGAATATGCCGATGAAATTAAGAAAATTGAAGAACGGTTTGTTCCATTCCTCAATATTTGTAAAGAACATCACACAGCAATCCGCATCGGAGTAAATCATGGTTCGCTGTCCGATCGTATCATGAGTCGCTATGGTGACACCCCGGAAGGGATGGTCGAGAGTTGCATGGAATTTCTTCGGATTTGCGTTAAGGAAAACTTCATGAACGTAGTCATATCTATCAAAGCCAGCAATACGGAAATTATGGTTAGAACTGTCCGACTGCTTGTGGCTACTATGGATAGTGAAGATATGCATTTCCCTATACACCTAGGGGTGACAGAAGCAGGGGAAGGAGAAGACGGAAGACTTAAAAGCGCAGTAGGCATAGGTGCATTACTTATCGATGGAATAGGCGACACTATACGAGTTAGTCTCAGCGAAGCTCCAGAAAAGGAAATACCTGTTGCTTATGGCATTCTTCAAGCAGCAAGAGTACGAATTACCAAGACAGAATATATTAGTTGTCCTGGCTGCGGACGTACCTTGTATAACCTCGAAGAAACAATTGCAAAGATAAAAGCAGCTACCAGTCATCTTAGCGGACTCAAGATTGCCATTATGGGATGCATTGTCAACGGTCCAGGCGAAATGGCGGACGCCGATTATGGTTATGTGGGAGCCGCACGAGGAAAGGTGAGCCTCTACAAACGAAAGCAATGTATCGAAATGAACATTCCTGAAGAAAAAGCCGTAGATCGCCTTCTTCAATTCATAGAAGAAGACCAAAGGGGTAAATGAACATTTGTTCGTTTTTTAACGATATTTTGCTTATTTTTGAATGATTTATGAGCAAAACGTGACTCTTATGCATCAAAAAATGCATTTTTTATTAGGTTTTTGTATATTTTAATGTTTTTTTTCATAACTTTGCAGCTTAATCAGGCACTTTTTGTGTCGTGATGAGGTTTTTTGCCTCATTATTATAATAATTAATAAGGTGTAAAGAATGTATGAAGTGCAAATTGTAAATAGCAATCCATCGCATTATTGCATGAAGCACTATTTGCTACAGATTCGTTTTAGACACACCCAAGCAATACAAGATAAAGCAAATTTTAACTAACACATAGTATTAACCCAAAACAAACAAAAAAAAGAATGAGTAAAAGATTATGGATTTTCCTTACTTGCTTGTTTATATCGGCAAGTATGGCATTCGCCCAGAAAACAGTAACCGGTGTGGTTATTGACAAGAGTACGGGTGAACCGGTAATCGGTGCTACAGTTCGTATTGACGGCACATCTCTAGGTATGGCTACCGATGTAAACGGTAAGTTTACGATTAACAATGTGCCAGAATCTGCTAAGTTAATCAAAGTAAGCTACGTAGGCATGGAAGACGTTACTGTTGCTGTAAAGCAAAACGTACGTATCATTATGGAACCTATTTCGCACAACATTGACGAAATCATGGTCATTGCCTATGGTACTCAGAAAAAATCTGCCTTCACGGGTTCTGCAAGCGAACTCAAAGCAGAAGACATCGAAGCTCACGTTGCCACAAATGTCACAAGCGCTTTGGCAGGAACCACACCTGGTGTTCAGTTCATGGCACCTAACGGTGACCCTACCAGCAATGCAGGTACCATCCGTGTCCGCGGTTTTGGTTCAATGTCTGCAAGCAATGCTCCATTGATTATCTTAGATGGTGCACCTTACGACGGCGGTATCAACTCTATCAACCCTCAGGATGTTGAGTCAATGACAACTTTGAAGGATGCTGCATCAACAGCCATCTATGGTGCTCGTGGTGCTAATGGTGTTATCCTCATTACCACAAAGCGTGGACGTGTACAAGATGCAGAGATAAAGTTCGATGCACGTTGGGGTAGCAACTCACGCATGATGCCTCGTTACGACATCATCGACAATCCTGGTCAGTACTACGAAACTGCTTTCAAGCAACTCTATTATTCACAGATTTATGCTGGCGAAAATGCCAACGATGCTTATCTGTTTGCTAATGCCAACCTTTACAACGAGAAGAATGGCGGTCTTGGTTATCAGGTATATACTTTACCTGACGGACAAAACCTGATTGGCCGTAACTTACGCCTGAATCCTAATGCAAAACTTGGCTATTCAAACGGAACAAACTACTACACTCCAGATGACTGGTATGATGAGACATTCCACAACGCATTCCGTCAGGAATATAACGTTTCAATGAGCGGTGTACACGAGAAGTTGAACTATTTCACTAGTGCTGGTTATTTGAAAGATGGCGGTCTTGTTGACAAATCTGGTTTCCAACGTTACACAGGTCGTATGAATGTTGAGTACAATGCAAAGGAATGGTTACGCATCAAGTCATCTATGGGCTTCACTCACCGTATTTCTGAGCAACCAAGCTATGATACAGATACCAACATTTCAAGCGGTAACCTGTTCTACATCACCAATAACATTGGCCCTATCTACCCACTCTATGTACGTAATGCTGATGGTAGCATCAAGTACGACGACAATGGACTTGTTGTTTACGATGCCAACCAAACTGCTTTCAAGCGTCCAAGTGTAGTAGGTAATGCTGTTCGTGACAACGCTCTTAATGTAACAAAACAATATTCAGACTTGTTCAACGGTAACTGGGCTGCTATCTTCACTCCTGTTAAAGGGCTGAACCTTACAGCTAATATGGCAATTACTTCTATTAACAACCGTACAAGTAACCTTTACAGCCGTTTCTCTTCTAGTTCTTCTAGCGATGGTGCTGCTAGCGTATCTCACGGCCGCACATTTACAGTAAACAACCAATATTTGGCTGAATACACTGCTACTTTCGGCGAGGATGTTCATCACCTCAATGTATTGGGCGGTTATGAGCAATATCGTCTGCGTACGAATTCACTCTATGGCTACAACGACCACCTCTTCGATCCATTCAACGGTGAATTGAGCAATGCTGATGGTACTTCAGGTAAGGACGTTTCTTCAAGCACAAACGAGTATATGACAGAAGGTTTCCTTGCACGTGCTCAGTATGACTACATGGACAAATACTTTGTATCAGCATCTTTCCGTCGTGATGCATCTTCACGTTTCGCACCAGGACATCGCTGGGGTTCATTCGGCAGCATCGGTCTTGCATGGCTTATCAACAAAGAGAAATTCTTTAATGCTGACTGGGTTGACATGTTGAAATTCAAGATCAGTTACGGTACACTCGGTAATGACGACCTTGGTAGTTATTATCCATACGCAGACCAATATAGCCACTCTTATAACGAAGAGACAGGTGACTACAACCTTACACTTGTTTACAAAGGCAACCCAGAATTAACTTGGGAAACTTCTAAAACATTCAACACAGGTTTCGACTTCGAACTCTTCAAGGGTCGTCTCGGCGGTACATTGGAGTTCTTCTCTCGTAAGACTGTTGACCTACTCTACGACCTCGACACTCCTCTTTCTTCTGGTAACCCAACAGGATCTTATCCAATCAATGTGGGTAGCATTCGCAACACAGGTGTTGAACTGAGCCTCGATGGCATCATCATGAAGACTAAAGATTTCGAGTGGAAGGCTAACCTCAACCTCACTCACTACAAGAACAAGATTACTTCTCTCCACAGTTCTGTTGCAGAAGATGGTATTAAGGGTTCTTATACGATTCGTCGCGTAGATGGTTCTCTCTACCAGTCATACATGTATAAGACAGCTGGTGTCATCCACCAGAGCGATTTGGATGCTAGCAAGAACTATGATGCTAACAAGGCTGGTAAGTATTCACAGGAATACGAAAAGCAATACACTCAGAGCGATCTTGGTAAGGAAATGTTCTATGTAACTCGTACTTACGAGAAGCGCGACAACAGCGGTAACGTTATCTACAAGAAGGATGCTGCTGGCAACGATTTGCTTGACAAAGACGGTAACAAGATTGCTGAAACATACGAAGCAATTGAGAAGACTTCAAACTTCAGTGAAGCTACAAGATATGACTGCGGAACTACCCTTCCTGACATCTACGGTGGTTTTGGCACATCTATCAAGTTCAAAGGCTTCGACCTCGGTGTTCAGATTCAGTTCCAATTCGGTGGTAAGTTCTATGATGGTACATATCAGAGCTTCATGCACACCAGTGACCAGGCTATCGGTTCTACATGGCATAAGGATGCGCTCAATGCATGGTCTCCAGACAATCCAGACTCAAACATCCCACGTCTTGATATGAGCAACCAGTATGCTGTTGGTCAGAGTGCTATCGACCGCTATATGACAACATCTGATTATATCAGTTTCAATAATGTCACCCTCGGTTATACACTTCCTAAGTACTTCACAACTCGCTATGGAATCTCTTCATTGAGAGTTTATGTAGCAGGTGAGAACCTTGGTGTCATCAGTGCACGAAAGGGTATGGATCCTCGTTTCTCAGTAGGTACTGGTAGCTATGTATATGGCTCTGGTTCTGCTACTAATTACTACGCTATGATGCGTTCAATCACTGCAGGTTTAACAATAACATTCTAAACGAAACTATATGAAGCTTTATAAAATTTCTCTGCTTGCTTTAGCAAGCATCGCATTTACTGCCTGCGAGGACATTGACGAGCTCAAGCCGGTAAGCGGACGACTCACAGAAGAGCAGGTACAGGACGTCTATAAGGCTGTTCCAAGCCGTATTGATGCCACCTTTACTGGTATGTTTTCCATGATGGGACACGGTAATAGTGTGTTGAGCAGCGACCGTGCAGACGACTTCGGATTCATCATGTCAGCCATCTCACTCGACACAGAAGGTCCTGACTACATCTATCCTAACTCTGGCTACAACTGGTTCAGTGCTTGCGGACAATACACTTCTCGCTATGCAGACTATGCCAACCCATACATCCGTTATGGTATCGTTTACAATCAGATAAAGATTGCCAACGACGTAATCAAGTCATATCCAGCCGATACAAAAGATCCAACAGCTATCAATAACATAGCTCAGGCTCGTGCTATCCGCGCATTTGACTATCTGAGTCTTGTTCAGTACTTCCAATACAACTACAACAAAATGGTGAATGGAAAACAAGGTAAGGATTTACCAAGTATTCCATTGGTAACTGAAGCTACGACTGATTTCAGCAACAACCCACGTGCCACAGTTGAAGAAGTATTCAAACAGATTATTGCTGACCTTGACTATGCAATCGAGAATCTGAGAGGTTACAAGCGTCCATCAAACGCAGAAAAGATTGAGAACAAAACACTTGTTAATCAAAATGTAGCTTTTGGTTTACGTGCACGTGCTAACCTCATTATGGGTAAATATGCTGAAGCAGCTGCCGATGCAGACTCTGCTGCTGTAGGTTATAAACCTTATTCTATGAGTGCAGTATCAACTCCAGCTTTCTGCAGCCTGAAGGATGCAAACTGGATTTGGGGAATTGACGTTACCCAGCAGATGACTAATGACTATGGTCGTTATCCAACTCCTGCTTCTTGGGTAAGCTCATTCTCTGGATGGGGATATGCAGCAGGTGCTGGTTGCTATGCACACATCAATAAGATGCTATATGACAAGATTGAGGATACAGACGTTCGTAAAGGTTGGTGGGTTAACGAAAAACTTGAGTCACCACTCCTTTCTACCATCTCTTGGGACGGAATCTCTGGTAACGCCATTTCAAAGTATGAGATTGACGACACCAAAATGCCTTTCGACCCTTACACAAATGTGAAGTTCGGTATGGCAAGCGGTATCGGTGCAATCGTTAACGATAATGACTGGCCACTGATGCGTGTTGAAGAGATGATTCTGATTAAAGTTGAAGGTTTGGCTAAGAGCGGCAAGGAAGGCGAAGCTCGTACACTGCTTGAGAACTTTGTGAAGAGCTATCGTAACCCAGCTTACTCAGTAGCTAAGGCAACTCAAAACCGCACATTCGCTGATGAGATTTGGTTCCAGCGTCGTGTAGAGCTTTGGGGCGAAGGATTTGCTATGAGCGACATTATGCGTCTGAACAAGCCTGTCGTACGCTTCCACGGTGACGACCGCGCAAACAGCAATGAACCTGATGCATTTAAGTTCAACATTAGTCCTGACGACCCATGGTTGTTACTCCGATTCCCTCAGACAGAGCTTGACACCAACAAAGGTGTTATTGACAACGAAGGTGGTACAGCTCCTGAGATGTATCAGAATGGAGAACTTACTGACGGTGTTACTGACTAACACACCTAACTTTATTAACGTCAAAACAAAGAATAAACAATGAAGACAATAAAAAACATTTCATTCGCGGCTTCGTTACTTGCCATGATGTTCATCGTTTCTTGTAGCGATAACGATGATTTCAATCCAGGTGAGCAGCCACAGGCAGGATTCCAGGAGTTTGCCTTCTGTGAAGACCAAAATCTACAGTTGGCGCCTGAAGACCCAACTACCGTTACCCTCACAGCCACACGTGTTGACTCTCTTAAAGCTGCAGACGTTCCTATCGAGGTATTAGTTAACGATGACAGCGTATTCGTAGTTCCTGCTACCATTCACTTCAACGAAGGTGACTCCGTAGCTAATTTCGACATCAACTTCCCTAATGCAGAGGTTGGAAAGACTTACAAGTTGACAATTGCTGTAAACGATCCTAAATACACTTGCGAGTACTCTACTAGCAAATCTGTTACTGTTACTTTGGTTCGTGTTAAGTGGAACGATGTAGGTTACTACCTCAATAATGCAGGAGCAAAGATTGAAGGTTATGTAATGTTCACTGAGGACTTCGTGACAACGTTCTATGGGGTTGAGAATATTCCTTATCCTGTACGTATGCAAGAGCGTGCTGACCGTCCTGGTTACTACCGACTCGTCAACCCATTCGGTGCAGCCTATCGTTACAATGATGCAGGCGACTGGGATGATTCGAAGAACTATTACATGTACATCAATGCAACAAATCCTGAAAAGGTATACATCGAACGCTATAATTCAGAAATGTCATGGAAGTATGGACAATTCATATTCCATAGCTTAGCTGGTTATTATTTGGAGCGTGATCGTGCAGACCTCGCAGAGGAATACTTCGGAAAAATTGAGAATGGTAGTATCACCTTCCCTACTAATTCATTGCTCATTGCGATGACTGGCTATAACAATGGAGGATTGTATACCGCAAATACAAATGGTGCCTTCAAGATTGTGATCGACCCATCGCTTAATCTCTATGAAGCTAATGTTGACGACGACTTCGACTACGAAGCACTTTGGGATGGACAAATTGTGTCACAGGTTCTCAATGGCAAACGTGAGATTTCTGTATTGAAGGGTGTATGCAAAACTACAACAGACAGTTGCGATGTTCGCTTTGCTGAGGAATTTGGTACTCCTTACATCATTCAGGGAGCCTTCGCAGATGATTTCGACCTCTTGTTCTGTGCAAAGGACGATGGTACTATCAGCATTCCTAAGGGTTACGAATCTCAACCTACAGGTTTGAAAGCACCTTATGGAAAGGACATCTATGCTAATATCAATGCATCTGCTTCTACATGGACAGGCGAATATGCTGACCTCCGTATTACATTCACAGATGAGTCTCTTGCAGACACATTTGGTGTATCAAACGAAAAGTTCGAGCATATCACTTGGAAAGTTGTCAACACTGGAACATACACGTATTCAGACACCTTCTTTGCTGAGGAGGGTACAACAGCAGAAGATCCAGGTTTGCCACTCTACGTTTGCGAACAAGATCCAACGAAGTTCTACATCGAACATTGGGGTTTCAACGTTCCTCTTTACTTCGAATACGATGCAGAAATGGAGTACGTAGAACTATATGAAAACTATGTAGGTTATGACTTTGGAGATTACGGACCTGTATACATTACTGATGCAGCCGACAACTTCAAGCCAAGCTATTTCGATGCAGAAACTAATACATTCTATTTCAATGTAAACTACTTCTTACCTGAATATGGCAATTATTCATTTGGTAATTTTGCATACGAAACCTTCTGCATAGATGGCTCAACTGCACCTGAGACAGAGACTAAAGCTCGTAGCCCACGTCGCCATCTTCAGGTGAAGCGTAAATAATTGGACACGAATTTAATGAAATGAAGAAATCCATTTTATTAACTACTACATTACTGGTCCTCGCCTTGCACTGCTTGGCAGGACCAGTTGATTCTGTAAAGGCTCTTCGCATAGCTGAACGATTGCTGCAGAAGCCTATGATGGCTCCTATGCCTATCAGCAAGTTCTTTGCATCTGATGCAAAGGAACAGGTTCTTGTGCGATTACCTAACAACATTTTCCTTGTTACTGCAACCGACGAGAAAAGTTTTGCTATCATCGCATCTGATGGAGAGAATCAACGTGTAATCGGTTATTCCAAAACCAACGCTCCCAAAAAGGGCGAACCTATACCCGAAGCGTTAGCTCAGATTCTTAGCTCAACATGGGGACAAGGCATGCCTTATAATTACTACACACCAGCAGGCAATCCCGTTGGTTGTGTTGCAACAGCAATGGCACAGATAATGTATTATTGGAAATGGCCTAAACAAGGAAAAGGACGTTCCAGCTATCGACTCAACGGAGAGGTCTTATCTGTAAACTTTGCCAACAGCCATTATGACTGGGACAATATGCACGACACCAATGATGAAAACTCATCTTCTGAGTCGCAGCAAGCCGTAAGTAAGTTGTGCTATGATTGTGGTGTTGCTATCCAGATGCAATACTCTGCCGAAGGTAGCGGAACCTATACTCAATATGTCTTGAGAGCACTTCACACATTTTTTGGCTATAGAGCCTCAACACTACAAGAATTGCATCGTGAGTTCTTTCCATCTAAAGAAGCGTGGAATGCCGTGATAACCGACGAATTAGTTGCAGGTCGTCCAGTTATCTATGCAGCAACAGCACCAAAAGGCGGCCACGCATTTGTGCTTGACGGATATGATAAAGATGGTCTTTTCCATGTGAACTGGGGATGGGATGGAAATTATAACGGCTATTATGATGTATTGATATGTAATGTCAATGGTTATACATTCGATGCAAACCATCGTATCATTACAGGAATTGAACCCGATTATGAAGGTACTGATACTAAGCCACAACAATTAAGACTTGTATTAGACAAAGGACCGACAATTGTCAGTTCAGAGGCCATCACCACGGGAACACCATTCACTGTCAATCCTGGTTATATCTACAGTTTAAACTATCTTAATGCTGTCTGGAAAACGGCAATAGCACTCTACGACATCAAAGGCCATTTTATCGATATCATCTGTTCAAAACCCTTTTCTGACGGACTGCCATATGGTTATGGATTCGATGAACGTACAATGGAAGTAACAATTCCTGAAAACACTCCAAATGGTTATTACACCCTTCGTACTGTCATTCGTCAGGATGGCTATGATACATGGATGCGACCATTTGTGAAGAACGGAGAGGAGATAGACATTATGTTCATTCAGGTAGAGAACGGCAACGTTACAGCCCCGGTTTCCCCTCCAACGGCTATCAACGAGATCACGACAAATACATCATCTCATGTTGTTTACAACTTAAAAGGCCAACAGCAACGTAATTTACAACGTGGCATCAACGTCGTAAACGGAAAAAAGATTCTAGTGAAGTAATCTTAATTAGGTGTATAGGTTCTATAAGCCAAATAGGTCTTATAAGTCCTACAAGTTCAATAGTAAAAAGGTGCTCAGGCAATGCCTGGGCATCTTGTTTTTATTCCCAGTATGGGAACGTTTGATTCCCAGTATGGGAACTAATCAGTCCCAGAGTGGGAACGTTTTGTTCCCTTACTGGAAAAATAGGAAGCAAGACGAGATTAGCAGTTATACTTGCGTTTCGGGTTCTTCGGAAACCATCCTTTTTCGACACGTCTCTTTTGAGCGAAAAGCTCACCAATACCCCAAAGTGCGGATGCGCCAAATACTCCCAGAAATGATGAGAGATAGACGTTTTCGATGAAAAGCGCAGTTCCGCAACAGCCAATGCCGATAAACAGATAGATAATCCACGGACGAGTTCCCCAATAGTATTCTGTTTTGATAACAATTGGATGCCAAATTCCAATTGTGACAAATGTCATGATTGCGATAATTATACCTGTAAAAAACATCTTACGTTCAATGAATTGATTATTTGAGTGCAAAGATACAAAATCTCTGCTAAGTGAGCACAAAAAAGAAGCGAGTTTTGCTGTTGAACATGGGAATTAAGTCAAAATCATCTACAAGAACAAAAATAAGAGGTGCCAAATAAAATTGACACCTCTTACTAAATATAGTTATTGTCTACTATTACATCATACCTCCCATGCCTGGTGCACCCATTGGCATCTCAGGCTTATCTTCTTTCTTATCTACGATGACACACTCAGTAGTCAGGAACATACCCGCGATAGATGCAGCGTTCTCTAATGCAACTCTTGCAACCTTTGCTGGGTCGATAATTCCGCTCTCACGGAGGTTCTCATAGACGTCCTTACGTGCGTTGTAGCCAAAGTCACCCTTGCCTTCGCGTACTTTCTGAACAACTACCGAACCTTCAAGACCCGCATTCTCTACAATCTGGCGAAGTGGCTCTTCGATAGCACGCTCGATAATCTTAATACCAGTTGTCTCATCTGCATTCTCGCCCTGAAGTCCTTCCAAACTCTCAATAGCTCGGATGTAAGCAACTCCACCACCAGGAATGATACCTTCTTCAATTGCAGCACGAGTAGCGCAAAGCGCATCGTCAACACGATCTTTCTTTTCCTTCATCTCAACTTCACTGGCAGCACCAACATAGAGAACTGCTACACCACCTGACAACTTGGCAAGACGCTCCTGAAGTTTTTCCTTATCGTAAGAAGAGGTTGTATTAGAAATCTCATTCTTGATTTGGTTCACACGATCCTTAATAAGCTGCTTCTCGCCCTTACCGCCAACGATAGTTGTGTTATCCTTAGAGATAGTAACCTTCTCTGCAGAGCCCAACATTTCTATAGTTGCCTGTTCAAGTTTCAAACCTTTCTCCTCAGATATTACTACACCACCAGTCAAGATAGCAATATCCTCAAGCATTGCTTTGCGACGGTCGCCAAAACCTGGAGCCTTAACAGCACATATCTTCAATTGGCTACGCAAACGATTTACGACCAATGTAGTAAGAGCCTCGCTGTCGATGTCTTCTGCAATAACGAGCAATGGGCGACCTGTCTGAACAGCTGGTTCGAGAATAGGAAGGAACTCTTTAAGATTAGAAATCTTCTTGTCATAGATAAGAATCTGTGGGTTGTCCATCTGGCACTCCATCTTCTCTGTATCAGTTACAAAATAAGGAGAAAGGTAACCACGGTCGAACTGCATTCCCTCAACAACACCAATGGTTGTGTCACGCGTCTTTGCTTCCTCAATGGTGATAACTCCGTCCTTTGATACTTTCTTCATGGCATCAGCAATGAGCTTACCGATTTCCTGATCGTTGTTTGCACTAACAGTAGCTACCTGCTCAATCTTGTCGTAGTTATCACCGACCTGCTCGCTTTGGTCCTTGATATGCTCAACAACTTTAGCTACAGCCTTGTCTATACCACGCTTCAAATCCATTGGGTTGGCACCTGCAGCCACATTCTTCAATCCTGCAGTACATATTGCCTGTGCAAGTACGGTTGCGGTTGTCGTACCGTCTCCAGCATCATCGCCTGTCTTGCTCGCAACACTCTTTACCAACTGAGCACCAGTATTCTGGAATGCATCTGCAAGTTCTATTTCCTTAGCAACTGTAACTCCATCCTTTGTAATTTGAGGAGCACCAAACTTCTTTTCAATAATTACATTACGTCCCTTAGGACCTAATGTCACCTTAACGGCATTTGCCAACTCGTCAACACCATTCTTAAGCTGCTCACGAGCTTCTATTGAGAATTTTAAATCTTTAGCCATAATCTTTTATCTTTCGTTATTACGATATTACGTTATTTCATTACATGGATTCTTTAAGCGAGAATAGCAAGAACGTCACTTTGACGCATAATCAGGTATTTAGTTCCTTCAAACTCAAGTTCTGTACCTGCATATTTGCCATACAGCACTTTATCGCCTACCTTCAACACCATTTCTTCATCTTTAGTACCGTTGCCTGCTGCAACAACTTCACCCTGTAGGGGTTTCTCCTTTGCGGTATCTGGGATGATGATACCACCAACTGTCTTTGTTTCTGCTGGAGCAGGGAGAATAACCACCCTGTCAGCTAATGGTTTAATGTTCATAATTTTTTATTTTAAAGATTTACTAATAGTTTTCTTTTCTGATAATCCCGAAAGATTTCAATAAACATAGTTGCAAACATCGTGCCAAGATGACAAACGATAATTACCCAGTCAAAAGTATGTCAGTTTGTCACGAACAGAATGGCGCAACCGTAACAACAAAAAAAAGGGGATGTGACATTCACATCCTCCTCTTGCCGAAGTGGTACCTCCAGGATTCGAACCGGGGACACACGGATTTTCAGTCCGATGCTCTACCTACTGAGCTAAGGCACCATTTTCATTTGCGGGTGCAAAGGTACGAAATAATTATGACTTAAATGGTAGATTTACTGTTTTTTTTCAAAAAATGTGCGAAAAAAGCTGTTTCCTCATGGATTTTTATCCAAAACAGACTGAGTTATATATGGAAATAACGTTTTAGTGCTTGCGCTACTCCGTCCTCATCAACTGAGGCAGTAACATCATCTGCAGCCGCTTTCACCTCCTCTCTTGCATTCCCCATCGCAATGCCAAGACCTACATGCTGAAGCATCGTAATATCATTTCCCCCATCGCCAAAGGCCATCGTTTCTTCGAGAGAAATGCCATAATGGCCGATAATGGCATCGATACCGATTGCCTTGTTATTTCCTTGACAGATGACATCCGCAAAATATGGGTGCCAACGCTGTGCAGAACAACCTTGAAGTACTTCCGTCATGATGCGAGGATCATCCATATCCTTAAAGAAAGCAATAATTTGCATCACGTCCATCTCCAGACAGCGTTCGATGGGTGACATTGGAGGACATTTTAGATTAAGAATACTCAAAACCTCAAGGGCTTCGGGCGATGTCATCGTAATAAATATATCATCGTTCGCAGCAAAAGCTAGAGGGAAAGGATGACTATGGTAATAATCAATAAGGCGTAACAAATCATCACGATGTATAGGTTGATGGCGTATGACGGTACCATCGGCCGTCCGACAACTTGCACCGTTAACGGTCATGATACCATCATACTCAAGTTCACCCAGATTATCTACGAATGGCAAAGGACGCCCCGTAGCAATAAAAACTTTCACACCTTGTTGCCGTACCTGATGGATAGCATTTATTGTTGATGGTGGAATCTGATGAGTGTGAAACGACACCAACGTACCATCTATATCGAGGAAAATGGCTTTAATCATTTATTCATCAAATATGCCTTGAAATCCTTGAAGTCTTTTGACATCTGCACACTTTGCTTTGTACCTTGCATGAAAGCTTGCAACTTAGCCGGTATTTCTATATCGATACCCAAAATCTCATCAACCGTAATCTTGAACTTCGCAGGATGAGCAGTTTCAAGAAAAACGCCCATTTCATCAGGTTCCAATCCTTCGGAAAGGGCACGATAGCCACATGCACCGTGTGGATCACAAATATAACCAGCATTGCGATAGACCTTACGCATCGTATCCGCTATCTGCTCATCCGTGTAAGTTGCTCCGCTAATATCTTTGCGGATAGCTTCATACTCCTTATTATATAAATCGTATACGCGCGCAAAATTACTTGGGTCACCTACATCCATCGCATTAGCAATCGTTTGAATGGATGGACGAGGGTTATAAATACCATTCTGAAGGTATTCGTAGAATACGCTATTTGCATTATTGGCTGCGATAAAACGCTTCACAGGTAGTCCCATTCGTTTTGCAAACAATCCTGCGCAAATGTTACCAAAGTTACCAGATGGCACACACACAACTAAATTGGAAGACTGAGCCGAGCCTCTTTGTTCATTTCTTATGACCCCCTTCTTCATTAATTGGGCATAAGCATAGAAATAATAGAAAGCTTGAGGCAGGAAACGTGCCACATTGATACTGTTAGCGGAAGTAAGTTTCATGTGCTGGTTCAGTTCTTCATCCATGAAAGCATTCTTCACCAATGCTTGGCAGTCATCAAATACGCCATCAACCTCAATAGCTGTTATATTCTTGCCCAAAGTGGTAAACTGACACTCTTGAATCGGACTCACCTTGCCTTTCGGATATAATACATATACATGTATACCATCAACTCCGAGAAATCCGTTCGCAACCGCACTACCAGTATCGCCACTCGTAGCTACTAGAACGTTTACCTCGCCTCTCGTCGCTAACCGCTCACCTCTAATAAAATACTGCAGCAGGCGCGCCATGAAACGTGCTCCTACATCTTTGAATGCAAGGGTAGGTCCGTGAAAGAGTTCCAATGAATAGATATTGTCTGTCACTTTTACAACAGGACAATCGAACGAAAGAGTGTCATATACAATATCCTGCAAGGCATCGCCATCTACATCTTCACCAAAGAACGCACTTGCTACATTGTAGGCAATATCACGGAAAGACATGCTCGCTATGTCATTGTAAAACTCTACGGGTAATGTCTTTATTGTTTCGGGCATATACAATCCCTTATCCTCAGCAAGTCCTTTCACGACTGCCTTCCGCAAATCGGCCATTGGAGCCTTACCATTAGTACTATAATATTTCATATTTAAAACTTCATAAATTCTTTAATAAAATCATCTAATTTCAGCAAGCCATAACAGCCAGTCATACAAGAAATCTCATCGTATTGCTGCACCTCATCGGGTTGAATCCCCTTGTACCAAATCAAGAATGGAACAGGTTTGCCTACATGAATACGCAACTCTACAGGTGTAAGATGATCAGGCAACACAGCGATGCAAACTGGGGTGTCCCAATTAACTACTTCTTGATAAATGGGAGAAATCAGTCTGCTATCAAGATATTCTATGGTCTTAAGTTTCAAATCCAGATCCCCATCATGTCCCGCCTCATCACTAGCTTCTACGTGAACAAATACAAAATCTTCATGTCTCAATGCTTCGATAGCCGCTTGTGCTTTCCCTTCATAGTTCGTATTGGAAAGACCTGTTGCTCCTTCAACCTCAACAATCTTCAATCCGGCATAATGTCCTATGCCTCGAATGAGATCTACTGCAGAAATGACAGAACCCGACTTCACCTGAGGGTATTGTTCCATAAGTGTCTGCATCGAAGGGCGGTAACCTCCACTCCAAGGCCAGATGCTATTTGCCTGACGCGCTCCCTTTGCGGCTTTCGCAACATTATAAGGATGCTTACTCAACAATTCCTGAGACTTCAAGATAAGCTCATTGATAAGGTCAGCCGTTTGCTGGGGAGAGAGACGCTGATTGTTTGCCACAGAACTACTGCTATCTGAAGCAGGTTTGACCAATAGAGGTCGCCACAACTCGTTAGGATGGTCGTGAGGTGGGGCACATTCAATATGTTTATTGCCACCTTTGATGACCAACAAATGACGATACTGGATGCCTGTGATGAACTTTACACGTTCACAACCCTCCCTCTCGTTGATAGGCTTAGCGAGGTTCTCGTTGAGATACTCAATGAGCACACGGGCATCATTGGTTTCCAAATTACCTCCATTATGGGTGATAATCTTACCGTCTTCGAGCGTAATGATATTACACCTTATGGCAAAATCATCCTCAGCCATCTCATAACCAATGGAAGCTGCTTCGAGGGGACCACGTCCCTCATACACCTTATTTAAATCATAACCGAGAATCGCAGTATTGGCAACCTCAGAACCAGGCGAGAAACCTTCTGGGATTGTTATCAGCCGTCCCGTCTTTCCTTCACGTGCCAACTGGTCCATCATTGGCTTTTGTGCATATTGTAGTAAGGTCTTACCTCCCAGTCTTTCAACAGGAAGGTCGGCCATTCCATCTCCAAGAATGATAATATGTTTCATAAAACGATGTTTTATGCATTATCAGCTTCACCTCAGCAGAATACTTCTACATTCGGATAGCACGATAATTCATTCTATATATTGGCGATAGACATAATGTTAGCGAAAACACCGGCAGCCGTAACTGCTGCTCCTGCACCATAGCCCTGAATCAGCATAGGATATTCCTTATAGCGCTCAGTAGTGAGTAGCACGATGTTGTTCGAACCTTCCAATCCGTAGAATGGATGTCCATAAGGCACCTCCTTTAGGGCAACGCTGGTCTTGAATGACGACGGATCGTTCTCATCAGCTTCCATCGTGGCAACAAAACGCCAGCGCTTGTTCTCTGCCTCCAAGACCTTACGACGAGCCTCAAAGTCTGCATCTAATTCTGGCAAACGCTTCCAGAAATCCTCTATGCTACCTTCAAAGTAACTGTCTGGTACAAACAAATGCTTCTCCACATCGTCTTGTTCTACCTTGTAGCCAGCTTCACGAGTCAGAATGACCAATTTGCGGATTACATCCGTACCACTGAGATCTATACGAGGATCCGGTTCACTATAACGCTGCTCCTTAGCACGCTTTACGGTTTCTGAGAATGGTACATCTGCTGCTATTTCGTTGAAGATAAAGTTGAGCGTACCACTCAAGATTGCTTCTATTTTCAGAATCTTATCGCCTGAGTTACATAAGTCGTTGATGGTGCCGATGATAGGCAGACCCGCTCCTACATTGGTCTCATAACGGAACCACACACCTCTGTCTCTGGCTGTTTGCTTCAGTTTCAAATAGCTGTCGTAATCGCTTGAAGCCGCAATCTTATTGGCTGCTACTACTGATATATTGTGTTCTAAGAATGTCTGATACAGCATTGCAATCTGACGACTTGCAGTACAATCAACGAAGACGCTATTGAAAATATTCATCTTCACGATCTCGTCGCGCATATGTTCTGTATTAGCTGGGAATCCAGCACGCAGAATCTTCTCGTAGTTGTCCAAGTCGATTCCATCGCGATCTAGCACGAAGTTATCAACATCTGAAATGCCGACCACATTCAGTTTTAAGCGTCTCGACTGCATCAGGAACTGCTGCTGAGTACGGATTTGCTCAAGTAGCATACCTCCAACCGTTCCGATACCACAGATAAAGAGGTTCAGCACCTTATATTCTGAAAGGAAGAATGAATCGTGGAGCACGTTGAGCGACTTACGCAGGAACTTGCCGTCCACTACAAACGAAATATTCGTTTCTGAGGCCCCCTGAGCACAAGCTATCACAGAGATACCCGAGCGTCCCAAAGTACCAAACAACTTACCAGCGATACCTGGAGTCTGCTTCATATTCTCACCCACGATAGCGATGGTAGCCAAGCCGCTCTCTACTAACATTGGGTACATTGCCCCTGTCTCTATCTCCTTGGCGAATTCAGCGTTCAACACCTCTGCTGCAGCAGCTGCATCCTCATCGCGCACACCAATACTGGTGGAGTTCTCCGAAGAAGCCTGAGATACCATAAATACAGAGATTCCCTTATTAGCCAATGTGGTGAAGATACGGCGGTTCACACCAATCACACCCACCATAGAGAGACCCGTAACGGTAATCAGCGAAGTACCTTTGATACTCGATATACCCTTGATGGGCTTATTGTCATCTTCAATCTTATCTTTGATGAGGGTTCCTGGATGCCCAGGGTTAAAGGTATTTTTTACCTTGATAGGTATATTCTTCACGCAGACAGGATAGATGGTCGGTGGATAAATCACTTTCGCACCGAAGTTACAGAGCTCCATTGCCTCTACGTATGAGAGTTCATTGATTGTATAGGCGCTCTTAATCACTTTCGGATCAGCCGTCATGAAGCCGTCCACATCTGTCCAGATTTCCAATACTTCGGCATCCAACACAGCTGCGATGATAGCGGCAGTATAGTCACTTCCACCACGTCCCAAGTTGGTTGTCTCGTGGGTATCACGGTCGCGAGCAATGAAGCCAGGTACCACATAAATAGACCTTACCTCTGATTTCTTGCTGTTGATCTCGGCAAAGGTCTCCTTTACCAATTGCTTGGTCAGCTCTGTGTCGAGTACATGTCGGCCCTGTTTCTTCTCCGTACGAATAAAGTCGCGGCTGTTCATGCGAACACCGTTTTTCACCATACCTGCCACGATATGCGAACTCAGACGCTCACCATACGACACGATGGTGTCCTCCGTCTTTTTCGACAAATCGTGAACCAGATACACACCATAGAGGATGCTCTTCAACTGGTCGAAGAGCTGATCTACATTGTTGATTAAGTCTACGCGCTTATTGATGTCGTGGATGATAGTGTCTATCATCAAGTGGTGGCGTCTTACCATCGCATCAAATTCTTCGCGATAGTGCTCGTCGCCCTGTTTTGCCATCTGCGACATTGCAATCAGCTTGTCTGTAATGCCGTCGAGTGCGCTTACTACTACTATGACAGGTTGCGTCCGAGCCTCTGCCTCCACAATCTCTTTTAAGCTCAAAATGCTTTTTACGGAACCTACGGACGTTCCGCCGAATTTCATTACTTTCATATTCCTATGCAATTTATCTTTCCGAATGGTTCCCCTCAACGAGCGGGGCTTTCTCCATTGGCGGTGCAAAGGTACAGAATTTTATTTAATCTGAATGCATTTATGTCGATTTATTTATGTTTTACATAAATCCTACTACGGAATCTGTCCAATTAGCATACCTCTTATGACAAAACAAAGGGAATACACACGCATTCCCTTTGTCTTTTCGTTCATACTGTTGCCCTATCAAAAGAGGCTTCAACCACACGAGTCAAACTCCTGTATTGTTTTCAATAAACTCCTTCATGTGAACCTTGTAGTCATACACATATTCAGTATAGTTTTCGTCACCTTGTAAGAAGTTATGAATCAACCACTTGCCGTCCACCTTCTGCATCTCCCACTTAATCAGGATATTATCGCTTTCAGCAGGTTTCAAGATGAAGTAAACGTCTGCTGTCGAATCGTTCGAAAACTCCACACTCTTGAATTCGGTAGTAAAAGGAATATTGAACGAACCCATTGTCCACACATTACCACCTTCAGCAAAATAGACGTTTTCATCGTTGCCCGATTTCAAATTCTCCGATTCTATCGAACGCAGTTGATTATACACCTCTTGCCATTCCTTCGTGGTATACAGTTCCTCCAACGAGTTAGCGTAGTCGTTTCCTTCGCTGTCGTTAGCCCAGCGTAGATTCACTTCTTTATAGATCTCATCTACGAGTGCCTTGATGGTTTGTTCTTCTTGCTGCTTATCGAACTCAGGCTCCGACGTTTGTGCTTGTTTCTGTCCAGAGTTACAACTTGCTAGCAGAAGTGTGGCAAACAGTACGATATAGATTTGTTTCATACCTTATTATTTTATGCTTCGGCAGCTGCTTCGTCTTTCTTGCTGGCCAACTGCTTAATCTTGTTCTTTCCACCGAAGGCAAAAATCCAGATGAGCAGACCTGCGATGACAAGCAAGATGATTCCGAGTACAGGACGATAGAATATCCATGCAATAGCGATTACAAGGAGTGACCATACAATACCTACGACTGTACAAACGAGACCTACACCCCATCCAACAATGTTGGCAATGAATGGAACAACCTTCAAGAGGGTTTCGATGATGCCGAAGATACCTCTCAGACCTGCGATAACGAGGACAATACCCAGCAGACGTAATACCCAAGTCAATATGGTGTTACTCATGTTTTCTGCATCAAAGATCTCTTCAATTGACTGCTTACCCATTACCAAAGTCTGGAAAAGCTCACCATTCTTTGCCTTGTAAGCCTTGAAGGTGTCTCCTGTAACCTGTGAAATGATTGTTACTTTCGCAGGAACGACCTTAGTGAACGTCACACGTACATCACCAATCTGAGGTACTGATGGGTTTACACCATAATAGAGCACATTATCTTTCACGTGAATATACTGATATCCGCTGTCTATATCTGTTGAATCAACAACTACAGCTGGTTTACCGTGGAAGCGTACATAAGCATCTTTGGCATTCTTGTCTAACTGACTAAGCAGGTTGTCGCTGATTGTCAGATCAAAATCCTCAGTCGATGAAATGCTAGTAATCAGGCTTGAGTTCAGCATATAAGCACCGAAGTTGACGTTCTGTGCCCACTGTTCATTCTCCTCGACATTTGCCAATACTGCATTTTTGTTCTGATAAGCTGGGTCCTCGAAGTCTGCTGAATTTTGAGGAGTGCTTACCCATTCCGTCGTATAGGTATAAGTGTAGGTGGTCTCTTCACCTCCGCCGAGTTTGTCCTCTGTCTCTTTGTGTTCGTGCTCAACCCACTGATAGTACTCCACAGTACGCTTAATACCTATTGCAGTTACTCCTACGCCATAGTCTTTGTCAATCAAAGAGTCTGTCGTTGTAGCCATTGCAGTTGCGCAAACCAATTCACCTTCCAGCGAAGCATCTTTCTTGTCCGGGTTTGGCATTTCAACACATACTTCTTGAGCTTCTTCAAGCATGTCTGCAGTTCTTACTGCTCTACCTTCGTTCCACCACAGCAGTATTGTGGCACCGATAAAGAGAATGAAACCTCCTCCAATACCAGCACACGAGCTTTTTACGCGTGAGCCATAACTTGTTTTTGTTGTCTTTGTGTAAGCCATTTTCTTTGTGCTTTTAATGTTAATATTGTGTAATTGATTGTTTCGACTGTTCTGTTCCTTGAGTTGCTGACCCTTCTTTTCGTTCATCATCCGCTCTCTAAGATACCATCTTCAACTTTTTTATATCTTAACGACACTGCAAAGTTACAAATTATTTACCATTTAACCACTTACTAGTCACTTTTTTCGAATAATCCGCACTATTTTGAGCCAAAAACTGTCGAAATACACCTTTATAAGCCATTTTGTGAGAAAAAACAAGGCAGCACATGAAAAAAAGAAGAATTTAACAAGTGTTATTATTTTTTTGTTGTAACTTTGCAGTCAGAAAAGAACAGGTTACCAAACCAAATCAACATTCAATCGCATCAATAACATCAAAAAACTAAAACAATGTCTAACCCTTTAAAAACTCAAACGATTATGAAAAAAGCATTATTCAGCTTCGCCATTGTAGCAGCAAGCATGCTGATGTTTTCTTGTGGTAACACAGGTAACAATAACGGGCCATCATTCGCAACAGATTCTTTGACTTACGACCACTATTCTTGGTTCACCTTGAAGGCATCTGTTCCTCAGGGAAAAGGTTATGTGATTACTGAAGATCAGCCAAAAGCAATCGCAGATGTTGCTGTCAGCAGTATGTTCTATATTGTAGGAGACAAGGTCGTGATTGCAATAATCGATTTCGACAGTTACACCATCGCAGAAAGAAAAGAATTGCTCCAGAAAAATGGACTCGAGAAAGAGAAACAAGGCATCGAGGATGTCAAGGTTGCTGGTCGTAATGCCTTCCGTTGGCCTTATATGTTGTTAGAAGGAAATGAGCTGACTAAATACGGCTACTACTATGAAGTAGATTTCTCCGAGTACAGCCAAGCTGGTTGGGGAGGTTACAACATGTTCGAATTGATAGTTTACCCTGCTGATGGTCAACCCAATAAAATCGACGACCTGCTCAACGACGAAGAAGTGAAGTACATACTCGACAGTCTTGTCTTTACTCCAAGAGAATAATAGCGATATGAAACATTCCGTTCTATTCATACTATGCCTGTTTACCCTTGCTGGTATGCAAGCACAGGGCATTCGTACAGGGTCGAAATGGAACGTAGGGTCTATGGACTATACGGCTAAAGTCAACTCCGACCGCACCATCACGTTCTCAGCTACGGCTGAAGGTGAAGAATTGGCATTCCGACTCACTCCCACACCAGGCAAGACTGACGAATACACCATTGGTACCGACCCCAATAGCGATGGATTCAACCCCTTCGAGAAATCAACCCGAGCCAAGTTCATCAATCAACAAGGCTGGCGACTCCTATGTCTCTACGACGCAAACAACTATCTGCTCAACATACTCGATGCCACACAGAGTATAAATGGAGAGAAAGTAGCAGTAGGCAAGTGGATGGAACAAATCTCGGGAAAGTATATCGACCACTATGGCGACACTCTCCAAATCGGCCACGAAACTATCTACGAACGGGGTGTGGCACGAGCCACCTATGAGAATATCACCTTCAACGGATGCGTAACAGGAGTGGTCAAGATAAGCGGACTCACCAACCTCGAAGGCAAATGGGAGATTGTACAAACCCTCAACGGACTCACCCTCTATCAGGTAGAGCAAGACGAATACGGTATGTTCACCCGTAAGGGAGAGAAAGAAACCCTTACTTGGGTCAACTCCGAACCACGATTCGGATATGCCAACCGCATCCTGCTCAACGACCGTGAGTTCTCCAAACTGAAGAAATCCACACTCCGCATCATGCGAAACTCAATACTGGCTGTCCATAGCTACATGGTATCCTCGCCCGACCTCGTTGAGTATTTCGGCAACCAGCCTTGGTTCAGTCCCCGACCCTCGAACGACGATGTGTACGACGAACTCACACTCGTGGAACGTCTCAACATCGAACTCATCAAAGCAGAGGAAAACAATCCCAATCACGACGATTATATCAAAGAGCCTTAACCCAAACAGTTAACATTTTTTTGATTTACAACTTACAGATTGAAGGCAGCCTCACGGGGCTGCTTTTTTTTCTCCCTATTCATAAATTATTCAATCTCCCAATCTATTTGTTTTAAGTCCTAGGGGAAATTTCTGTTGCAGGTCGTGCAACCTATGTTGCAGGTCGTGCAACGTACGTTGCAGGTCGTGCAACAGAAAATACCCTTAAGGGAAAAAACATTTTCCCCTAGGGGCTGCAAAAATTCCCCTTAGGGATTTCATCTTTGTAATAGAAAGAGGAAACGAAACAAGAGGCTTTGTTTTACTGAAAAAATCTAGAAAAAGTAGCTGAATATGCGAAAAGTTCCGCCATTTTCCATACCCCGACCAATTACTTTCCATAGGTTGCAGAACGGGTTTCTGTGTAAGTGTCTGATTTCGTGGGAATTGTATTTTTTCATGTCTCATTAATTTTCCATAGGTAAAGCATACAAGTATCAAAACTATTTCGTAACTTTGCAACCGAAAATCAATAACTATGCACATGAAACGAAGTATCATACTCATCATCGGCATTTTGCTTGCTCTGTATAGTTGCAAACAGCAAGGCCAACAGACTCAGACAGCGAAGGCTTGTCTTGAAGAGGCCGAACGTGCTTTGCAGGATGACAGCATACGTCTTGGCGAGACGCTCTTACGCCAAGCCATCCGTCAGTCAGAATCCGAAGGTGACTGGCACACCTATTATATATCCTATCAACGATTGGCAGCTACTCTGTCGCAAGGCAACGCTGAAAAGGCGCTTCAACTGATGAAGAAAGCTCTGCAAGCATACGAGCAACATCCTGACGATGAGCGAAACCACATCATCCTACTCGACTATGCGGGCACATACGCAGCTCAAGTAGCTTATGCATCTGATGAGTCTTACGATGAAGCGCTTGGATTCATCGAAAAGGCATACGAACTCGCTGCTCAAAACAGAATAACTGACTTGATGTGTCAAACCCTCACCAGTCTTGCCAATATCACTTGGGCAGAGGGGAAGTATCGTGAAGCACTCGACGAGGCACAACGGGCTGAGACATTAGCCACAGTAGATCTTCTGCCTGGCACCCTTCAGGTGATGGGTCGCTGTTACCTAAGCCTCAACATGCTCGATTCTGCAGAAAACATCTACAAGCAGATTGAGCCAGGAGATGATGTTCATCTGGCATATATCGTTCAAAGCAGCTTGGCTAAAATCGCCTTACGACGTATGGGAGCTACAAAGCTGGAGGACGATATCGATGAGACCTTCGAACAGATAGAAGATTTCTACTTCAATGCCTTGCAGCAGAAAGACGACTACTATCAGGAAACACTTCGTCAGGAGGTAGAGAACCAGCAGCTCACCTACCGCTCGAATCTATTCCGCTACTTGCTCATCATCTCTATCGTTGCAGGTGCCCTCATCATCATAGCTGTTGTGATGGTGTTCCGTTATCGCATGCGGTTGATTCGTCAGCACCAAGCATACGAGAAGTCGGAACTGAAGAACGAACTGCTGATTCAGGAACAAGAGAAACGTCAGTTACAACAAGAGAAAGAATACCAGCAAGCACAGTTGCAGCAAACGGGCGAAGTAGTAGCCTTCCTGCAAAACTACATCCTCGAACGTACAGAGGTCATCAAAAAACTAAACCTTAGCAATGACTCTCGAGTCGTCCTCAATCAACGCGAATGGGCTGAAGTGGAGCGTACCCTCAATGCAATCGACGGCAATCGCTTCGCCAATATCCGAGAGCAATATCCTGAGATGCAGGAAGATGATATCCGACTATGCATCCTCACCCGTCTGGGTCTCAGCAATCGGGCAATCGGCAACATCTACTGCATCACCATCTCAGCAGTACAACACCGCAAGCTCAAGTTAAAGAAAGACTTGTTTGGAGAAACCAATCCAGATGTTACGTTGGAACAGATATTAACGAAATAAAAGAGAATATAAGGATAAAAGAGTGTTTAATAACTAAAAACAAATAAGATATGAAACGGACATTTATTACATTCATTAGTGCTCTGATGCTTTTCGTGTTGCAATCAGAGACCATTCAGGCCCAGCGGTCTATGTTGGACGGAGATCCTGTATGGGTATATCGGCAGGAAGTATGGTTCCGCGTCAAAAATGCGCCAGAAGATGTTATGGTGATGTTTGGCTATCCTGTTTTATTTTATCACACCTATTACATAAAGGGTGATACCACCATTAATAATCGTGTATACAAGAAACTCTATCATGAGTATTTGAATGAGAATGGTGAATATGCCTTTGGGACACAAGGGGCCGAGTTGGTAACCCCTATCCGTGAAGAGGGTGATAAAATACTGGTACCTCGTGATTATTATCAAAAACAATGGGGTGATGCCGATTGGTATTTCGAAATGCCTGGCTCAACTGCCAACGAGATAAAAATATATGACTTCGAGATGTTTCTGACGGGATACAAACAACTTGCAGAGCCGTCTTCAGTGGAATTGATAGACAAAACATCTCGTAAGGTGTTTTCATTTGGAGACAACAATCAAGTTGTTCAGGTTATCGATGGTATTGGTTGTAGCCAGAATAATGTTTTGCTGTTCGCTCCATTTGGTAATGATCGCTTTCTGGTGCCTAACGAAACAGAGGCAGAAATGACTGTTGTAGAGAACAGCAGCTATTTAATTCCATACTACAATATACAAGGCGGCACATCGAATAGCCAAATTTACTATTGCACATGGGATTGGGGCAAGGCATGGTTCTGTATTCTCAATAAAAATATGATATCGACTGACTCCTCATGGGTTACATCTACTGCTGATGGCAAGATGATGGTTTCGTTGGAAAAGACATACGAATCTTCCACTCTCCGTTACTATGTACAAAATGGGAAGATTGCATATCAATATCTGGATAATAACAATGATATTGACCCAAGCTACGACTTTGTTGAGAAATATCTGAACTACCATATCAATGACGAAGAAGAGATGGTTGATTTAGGCCTGAGCGTGAAGTGGTCTACGCATAATGTTGGTGCAGCCTCGCCTACCGACTTCGGACAATATTTCTGTTGGGGCGACACCACAGGTATCATAGCACCAACTAATCGCCAGGAAGAAGTTCCTTATACAGGCCATTATCAGGATTTCGATTCGCGCTTGCAAAATCATATTGCTAAAACGAAATATGATGCTGCTTATCAGTTGCAAGGTAAGAACTGGCGTATGCCGACTGCCTATGAATTTAGAGAATTGGTCAATAACTGTACCTCGGTGAGAATCCGAGTCAATGATGTCTATGGGTATTTGTTGACTGGTCCAAATGGCAATACGCTATTCTTGCCCGGAGCCGAAGGTCTGCGACAAGGTAGGGATGGAATGAGATATAATGAGCCGTCTGAACATATTTATTCTGCACTTTATTGGACAGAAGAAGCAGAAAAAATCATACAGGAGAGAGTGTATAATGTGTATATTTATAATAATAATCGAATCGAAAGTGATTATCGGAATAATAACTGGACAGCTAATGCGAATGCTCTCAAAGCTCTGCCCATCCGTGCCGTCTATGACGAAAGCGGTGATAAATGGCTGAGTGTGAAAGAATACCTCTATTACGATCGTTACGACCTTATTGAGTGGGGATGGAACGAAGAGGATGTCGTAATACCAACCATTGATGCTTGCAATGGCTTCCTTACGCGTCACAAGGATTTGTTTGATGCAAATGGACTTCTCAAAGATAAGGTCATCAATGTTATGTTCTGCGAGCATTACAGGCAATATATAGCAAACCGTCTCGAAGCCTATAAAGCACGAGCTATCGAGACGTATGAAGGCTCGGATGGCAAGACTTTGTATTTTGTCGACTGGATTGATGATGATTTCCTGGATTACTTCGATACCCAAATAGGGCGGATTGACTTGTTGACAGCCATCAATCTGGAAGAAGACGCGAAGGGAAGTACTATGTATACGAAGAATTGTACATACACAATGGAAGATATCGATCCTAAGTTCGGAGTGCCAGACAACCAGTATATACGTGTAATACCACAATCCGATACGTCACAGCCATATATCACCTTCAATTTGCCTGTCCTGATGGCAAATACCAACTATACACTTCGCATCACGATGGCCCCAGAGACATTTGATAGCATCGCACCTCTGGGTAATCAGTTCCGAATCAATATGTTCATCAAGAATCCTTATGGTCAATGGCCAAAGACACGCAACTATGTGTACAAGAATCCACTCGACCCAACAGGAAAGACCCAGAACTTTACGTCTTCGGCCGATACATTGACCGTGATTGACCTCCCTTTGACTTTAGACTATGCTACCGATGTGATGGTTCAGTTGCAGTCGTATGTTTCTTCGGCAGAAACCAAGACCTATACCCGCCATTTGAGGATAGCCAATATAGAAATTATAAAACAAGATACACAAAACAATGAAAACGTCCAGAATGACAGTTTAGCCCAGTACCTTCCCTTTGTGCAAGCAGGAAAAAGGTGGACAGTCAATCAATCCTATGTGGGCAAAGAAAACTTGGACGAAATGACATACGCGTTGTCCTACGATGAGGTATCCGAAAATGGGAATCAATACTATAGTATGTCGAGAAGCCTCAATGGTAATCTTGTGGATGATGAACCCTTTATGATACGTGAAAAGAACCGCAAAGTATACTTACACTTCCCTTACACAGAATATGAATATCTGTTGTTCGACTATTCTTTGAAGGCTGGCGATACATACTGGACTTATTCGTTAGATGAGCAGAAGGCTGTGGAATATGAGGTGTTGTCTGTCAGTGACTTTACAGACGGTCCCGAGTTCGTCTATCGTGAGTATGATGAAAAGGGCGATAGCATGAAAACCTATGCGCGCTATCTGCGTAAATGGGTGGTTGAGCGAATCAACAAGCCTATACAAAAGACTTGGATAGAGGGTATTGGCAGTATTGAAGGCCCTTTGGCAAACTTCTATGATGCTGCCCGAACTTCAGGCAGAGACTATCTGGCATACGTTGAACTGGGTAGGTTGGATTACCTGCCATTCGAGTTCAATGACACAGTAAACTATCGATGGCACGGATGCAACTTGCCAACAGGAGCAGAGGATAACTGGGAGGAAGACTTCCACAAACTCACTTACGAACTAGAAGGCGACCGCTTGCATGTCTATGGGGAAGCACTTACACAATGCGGTCCAAACAACTATGCCTATTTCAAGGAAGAACCGACCGATGATCCACTCACATATCGAATCCGTTTCTACATACAAGAGGTGGAGCCAACGATGGACTGCATGGCTCTCCATGCCACAAACTTCTATGTCTCAGGTTTCAATCCAAACCTCAACTACATCATTGTTGACAATCATGGCGAGGAGCATCCTGTCATCAACAGGACTCCACAGATGGCTTATCGTCCGTTCGTCGAAGACGGAAAGGTGTGGAAGGTGAAGGTCATCTCTGACGG
>CACZXN010000013.1:0-52451 GCA_902785075.1 uncultured Bacteroidales bacterium
GAGCTGTAGAAGAAAGACAGGAGGGCTTTGGCTCTCCTTTCTTTAATGTATCATTAATTATTTGGGGGAGTAAACAAGTTTCGCTGAGGAATTAGGGGAGGGTTCTCTTCGAATAAGCGTGGGTTATGCTCGGATAATGCTGGGTTATTGGAACGGGGAAAAAATGAAGTTTTTTGCGCTTTTTCTCAAGACCTAACATAGAAAACACATAAGCCACTCTCTACCATAGACTTACAAGAGGAAAACGCGCAAAAAGACCTAACTAAGACCTAACTAAGACCTAACTAAGAGGTAACTAAGACCTAACATGAATTTACGATTTTCTTAGCCCCAACGGGGCGAAATAATTTAGGATAGGGCGGAAGCCCTATTTCGTTTTTAATCACCCCACCCATCGCCCTAAAGGGGCGAAATATTATGTCTTTCCGATAGGGTTGACACCCTATCCTTTGTTATGTCACCCCTACGGGGTTTCTAAGTTCCCTCGTCCTCCCCCTAGAGAGTTAGAGGGGGTCTGTTCTAGTTACCTCTTAGTTAGGTCTTAGTTACCTCTTTGGAGACTCAAAAACACGACCACAAGTATCTGCAAAGCTATTTTTAGGGCATTTTATGTTAGGTCTTTGCAAATTTCATATTATTCTGCATTTTTCATCGAATCTTACTAGGAATTTGGCACACCGTATGTCGAAACGGTCCCACACTGGGACTGTATCGTTCCCATATTGGGACTGAAGTGGTCCCATACTGGGACTCAAGAGAAAAGACACACTCCTCAGTCATTTCATGACGCAAGTACACTTCGTTTCACTCCTTTGGGAAGATAAACCTTCCGTTGCCGCAAACTGAGCTACGATTTCGCTCGGTTCCCTATCTTAGGGGAGCGGCAAATAAGGGCTTTCTGGAGCTATTCGAGCGAAATGGCTGAATAAATTCTTTATTTCTTTGGTGGTATCATTTTTTGTTCGTACCTTTGCCACAATAAATGAAAGAGAAGGGGTTGTCATGAATGCGCTCCTTCTGAAAAATATAAACGATATGAAAGGTTTGAAGAATATTTTAGCAGAGGCATTTTGGATTGTCTTGTTTGCTGTAATTGCTTTGGTGTATTTCTATCCTGCCGACTTCGACGGAAGACGACTGACACGTCATGATAATGGTGCGGCTGATGGGTTGGGAGTGGAAATCAACCAGTATCGTGATAATCATGACGGGGAAACTCCTCGCTGGACGAACAGCGTGTTTGGAGGTATGCCTACCTATCAGATTGCTCCTTCGTACGACTCTACGAAGAAGATGTCGTTCATCGAGAAGGCCTACCATCTGTGGCTGCCCGACTATGTGTTCTATATCTTTATCTCGATGTTAGGATTCTACATCTTGCTGCGAGCATTCGATTTCCGCAGGTGGATGGCAGCATTGGGTGCTATTGTCTGGGCGTTTTCAAGCTATTTCTTCATTATCATCGCTGCGGGACATATCTGGAAGGTGCTTACGCTGGCTTACATTCCTCCAACCATCGCAGGTATTGTTCTCTGCTATCGTCGTCGCTACCTGTTAGGATGTGCTGTGACTGCGTTGTTTGCTTCGTTGCAGATTACTAGCAATCATGTCCAGATGTCGTATTATTTCCTCATTCCTGAGATACTCATTGTGATTGCATTCCTCATCGATAGCCTCATGCCGAAGAAGGAGCAGGTGGTGGAGGAACCAGTGAGGGAGCCTTCGTGGTGGGAGCTCTTCATCAGCCGCTTCAAGAAGCAGCATAGGAAGACGCCTGCAGATAAGCCGCTCGACTTCAAGGCTTGGCTGAAAGGCTCCGCAGCAGTGCTCATCGCTGCTGTGCTGGCTATCGGCTTGAATGCCTCGAACCTATACCATACCTACGAATATGCGAAGGATACGATGCGTGGAAAGAGCGAACTGGTGAAGGCACAGAAGGTGGATGACCAGACGGATAGTGGATTGGAGCGTAGCTACATCACCGCTTGGAGCTATGGTGTGGGCGAGACGTGGACCTTCCTCATCCCTGACCTGATGGGTGGAGCCAGTGTGCCTTTGAGCGAGAATCCTACAGCAATGAAGAAGGCTGATCCTACGTTTGCCAACGCAGGCATCTATAAGGGAATGCCGCAATACTGGGGTGAGCAGCCTGGCACCAGCGGACCTGTCTATCTAGGTGCTTTGGTGTGTATGCTATTTGTGCTTGCCCTTATTGTCATCCCGAACAAAAGTCCGATGAAATGGGCTCTTATCATAGCAACCATCCTGTCTGTTCTGCTCTCATGGGGAAAGAACTTCATGGGATTCACCGATTTCTTCATCGATTACATTCCTATGTATTCAAAGTTCAGGACCGTCAGTTCGATACTCGTAGTAGCCGAATTCACCGTTCCTTTGCTGGCGATGCTGGGTTTGAAGCGGTTCGTTGAACTGAGTGCAGAGAAGGAAACGCGTGGTAAGATGGTGCGAGCGCTGTTTATCAGTACGATTATCACAGTTGTCATTTGTGCTGCCTTCGCTTTAGGTCATTCAACCATTCTGGGCGAATGCATCAGCAGTTCGGATCGTAGCAGCATCGACGAATACGTCAAAATGGGTTATTTCGATCAGGGCACAGGTCAGCGTATCCTTGCCAGCATGGCTACGATGCGAGCAGCCATGTTGTCAGCAGATGCTTGGCGTTCGGGATTCATCATCCTGCTGGGTGGATTCTTCCTGTTCCGTATCGGACGTGGTAAGCGTTCCACTCTCTTTATCCCTAACTACGTGTGGATTATCGCAATCTGTCTGGTCGATATGTGGATGGTGAACAAGCGCTACCTCAACGATCAGATGTTTGAGACACCACGTACCGCTGAAGCCGTTCAGAAGACAGATGTTGACAACTACATACTGGGCAAGTCGGGCGAAGGACGCAACTATCGTGTACTCAACTATGCAGTCAGCACCTTCAACGATAATACGACCTCATTCTTCTATAGTAGTGTGGGAGGTTATCACGCAGCTAAGTTGCGTAGGTATCAGGAGGTCATCGAAGAGCATATCGTACAAGAGATGCCTAAGGTTTATGACGTCATTCAATCCTCACCACTTGACACTACAGCCGTATCAGGAGGTCTTGGCTATCCTGTGTACGACTTTGCTAATTCGACGGTAAATGTTGACTCGCTGTTGCCTGTCATCAATATGCTCAACACACGTTGGTTCATACTGAAGGGTCAGAATGATGTGCGTATCCCAATCGAGAACAATACTGCATTCGGCAATGCTTGGTTTGTGGATGAGGTGCAACTTGCCAATAATGCCAATGAGGAATTAGCAGCATTACATACTGTGAACCCTCGCCACGTGGCTGTTGTTGACAAGCAGTTTACTGACATCGTGAAGGCTCCTACTGCTCCATCCGACTCTACCTGCAGCATCAAGCAGACACGCCTCACTTGCGATGAGGTGGATTATGAGGTAGATTCGAAGAATGGGGGATTGGTTGTCTTCTCTGAGATATACTATCCTGGATGGAGCGCAACCATCGATGGTAAGGAGGCTTCAATCGGTCGAGCTGACTACATCCTTCGTTGCATGAACGTACCAGCAGGAAAGCATACTATCCACATGGAGTTCCGTCCTCAAACGGTAGAGCAGACGGAGACGATTGCAAACATCAGTTTCTATGTGCTGATTGTCATTCTTATCATCGCACTATTGTTTGGTAGAAAGAAATCGGAATAATCATGAAAGAGATCTATTTAGCAGGTGGTTGTTTCTGGGGAACAGAACACTTCTTCAAGCAGATTCGGGGCGTGATAGAGACAGAAGTGGGATTTGCTAACGGGCATACTGAGAACCCAACCTATCAGGAGGTTTATACAGACAAAACCGGCTTTGCTGAAACGGTACTTGTCAAGTACAACCCTGACGTGGTAAGCCTTGAGTTCCTGTTGCAGATGTACTTCGTAGCGATTGACCCTACGAGCCTTAACAAGCAAGGGCATGATGAGGGTACCCGCTATCGTACAGGAATCTATTATACTGATTCGTCGGATTTAGCTATTATTAATAAGGTGTACGAAGCTGAGCAGCAGAAATATGCGCAGCCCTTTGCTGTAGAACGACTACCCTTGGAGAATTACTATCCAGCTGAAGACTACCATCAGGATTATCTCGACAAGAACCCCGACGGTTATTGTCATCTGCCTCTGGAGTTGTTTGAGTTTGCAAGGAAAGCCAACCCAGAAGGGAAGTAACTTTAGGGCTAAGAGCTAAGATGGTTCAAAGTTCAAGAACTGTAAACTTTAAACTATCAACTCTAAACTCTAAACTATCAACTGTCTTCGGTGCACCTAATAGAATATAAAAAGGCTTTGGATAGATAGTTGAGAATCTATATCGCCCCTTTGTGCCAGTTTCCAATCATTCAGTCTTCAATTCTTTGTGTTTTTCAGAATTATAGTTTGGTGGTTTCCTCTGAAATGTATATCTTTGTGACTGATATGAGGAAATGTACGCTACTTATTGGTAGTGATGGGAATCCTCACAGCATGTGAAAGAGTGTGGAACGACCAATTAGCAATGTTCTAAATTGGTCGAACCCACGTTAACATATAAAAAAGTGCTTAATTTGTGTGACGTTTGCAGCGTTTCTACGTATAATAGGTGAAGAGCAGAAAAATGCGATTAAGCTGAACATAATGTCAAGTTTGCTTGAACATTATTGAGGCGTAGCATTTGCGCAAAAGCGAAATAATGCAGTATACTGATAGTGACATATTGAATGCGTTGAAACGTGGGGAACGGTTCGGTTACGAGGCTTTGGTGGCTCGCTACGGACAGATGGTGTTCACGATAATCGTGAGGATCATCGCCGATGAGGCTCGTGCTGAGGAACTGACTCAGGACACTTTCATCAGGGTGTTCGAGACAATCGGTCGCTATGATGCCCAACGAACATCCTTGTCAACCTGGCTTTGCCGCATTGCCTACCAATTGGCGATAGATGAACTGCGCAGACGAAGGAAAGACCCATTATGGTATGGGGAGGATTTGGATGAGTCTGTGGGAGTGGATGACGATTACTGGATAGATGCCGTGAACCGCGAGGCGATGCTCACCCAGCTCGAAGCAGCAGTCAGTCAGCTGTCAGTAGAGGAGCAGAATCTGCTGTTGATGCATTACAAGGAGCACCTCACGTTGCACGACATTGCTTTTATCATCGGTGAGAAAGACTCGACTGTGAGAATGAGGATGAAGAGAATACGAAAGAAACTATATGATATTATGATTAAAGGGAATAAAAATGGATAAAGGAAACAAAGAAACCATACGGCTTGATGATGCCTTAAAAGAAGTATTCGCTAAGCAGGCAGAGCACGCTCCACAGTTGCCTGCCGACTTCTCGCAGCGGGTAGCTGATGCAATGCAGACGAGAAGACGCAAGACCCGTCTGCGCACCATCGTTGGGTGGAGCACCCTTGGTGCTGTTGCAGCAACCCTATTGCTGGCATTCTTCCTTCTTCGAAAGCCGGTCAGCCCTGTGGATAAGCAGATAGCTGACATACCTACAGTGGCGCCTTCAACTCCTATTCTTTCTGACACCACTATCTTCGAGCCATTGTATAAGCAAACAGCTCAGTTCTCTACCTCTATTCCAGATTCGCCTTATAAAGAAAGAAAAGCTGAGAACTTATTCATAAACGGGTATCCTCTTATTTCTCCCCATAAAGGGGGAGACAGAGGAAGTCTTTATTCTAAGCTGGCTCCAGGAGTATATATCGAGATTGATGAAGAAGGCGATACCGTCTATGTGGTAATTAGCAGTAAGAACGCACCTACTCCTCCTAAGTCCCTCCTTCCTGAGGTGAATATTGCAGAGCGGATGAAGCAGGCAGAGGAATTCGGTAAGCATCTCCGGCAGGAATTCGACAGTATTCATTTTGCGCTTAATAAATAATTTCATCTCTTCATAATAATATAATAAGGTGTATGAAACGAAAAGGATTAATAGTTTTCTTCACGCTTTATTTCGCTCTCTTTTTAGGGAGAGTCGGAGGAGGCTCTACATTGTATGCACAGGCAAAACTCTATGATGTGGCAGTCGAGTTGATGAAGAATTATCCGAAAGATTGGGAAGGTTTCAATTCTGGCGGCCTGTCTTTCGAAGTTGTGGTTCCTCTCAATAAGGTGCGCCCATCGCTGATTGACAGCATTGAGGTTGCATTTGCCTGCGAGACGGCAAAGGCCGATTACACCAGTGTGGTGCGAAAGCAAGATGTGGGTAGGCCTTACCTCTCCTATGTTGTCGGATGGGAATATAATGGTGATTTCAATACGAACAGACTTGGCCATGAATTTCCTTATATGGGCAGTTATGGTGTGTTCGATACGTTGGACGATACGCTGAGAGTGCAGATGTATATCAGCCATCACTCAACGCATACTCCGATGAAAAGCGATTCGAAACCTCGCCTGACAGGTATTAAAGGTGTTGACGAACTGTTCGACCGACTTTTGCAAACCTATCCTACGAAGAAGCGGAAAGTGGAGTTTGTAGAAGGCAGTCGTGTTGACAATGCTGCAGGTTATGACTATACAATTGATTGTAATGCTGATAGTGTGTATGCCGAAATATACAAATACATGATTTGGCATTTCTGTGAACATTTTACTGACCATGCAAATTTCATTCATTCCCCTAAAGAGTATGGTGGAAGAATAAAGATAAAGCATCACGAAGGTGGTACGCGCTGGATGGAGATATTTGTGTATCAAGATAAACTGCGTTGGTTGGATATTAGAGGCACGTTGGCTTCTGAGACACCATTCAATTGGCCTGAGCGCATGAAGCGGAAGAATATCTTCTCATCCAAGTATGTCTATCCTACAAAGTGGATGGAGTCACAAATGTTTCCCTCTGGGAAGAAAATCAGAGTAAGGGGCTACGATTATGGAATAAAATAGAACAGACCTATGATACGAACAATCTTTATATCAATACTGATGATGGCAGTCAGTTCGTTGGCTGCACAGGACAAACAAAGACAAGTCGAAGCACAGCAGCGCCTGATGGATATAGCAAAGGAAGTGTGGAAGTGTTTCCCTACGGAATGTGGTATCTTGGGAGACTTGAATAGGTTTGAGTATGCAACTAAAGTGCCGAAAGAGCGGTTCCGTCCTTCGTTGCTTGACAGTCTGAATGCGGCATTAGCCGAAGCGGTTCCGACTGCCACATACGCCAGTGTGATGAAGTGCGGCGAGAAGTATTTCGACGAAGATACCGTCTGCTATACACTTACTTGGGACAAAATAGAGCCGAATCGGACCGCGTTGCAACTTTCGATAGATCATCATTATCTGCCTACTACAGCAGAGTATGCCTCTGAAAACGTTCTCATAAATTATAAGACGGAGGTGTGTTTCGACAATTACAACGATTCTATTCTCCTGTCGTTGTGCTTGTATCGGAAAAAAGAACTAAAAGACCACTACGATATAGCAGGATTTGAGTCGCTGCTGGCGGATGTGAAGTCAAAGTATCCGTCAACTCATCAGAAGGTGAAGTTTCCAAGTGATTGGTTACCGACGTTGAAGGGGGAGAAGTACGTCATTACCTGCAATGCCGATAGTGTGTTACAGGTGCTGAGCCAATATGCGATTCAAAACTACTGGTATGAGGACCGCCCGATGATAGCCATTGACTATGTACGCGAAAGCAACGATGAGGCCTTACAGCCACAGCAGCTTTGCTTGTATTTGTTCACTGCTGAGCATCGTGTCGGCGACCGAATGATTGAGCTTGTTGTATGTGACGGAAAGTTGCTGTTGTTGGATTTAGAGAACCTGCACGATTATAAGGGCATCGAGATATTTCCCGCGCCTCCGATGGGCTGGATTTCTAAACTTGAGCCTGAACTCTATCAGCGAGACCAGGAAGAACGGTTGGCACGTCTGAACGCCCCCAAGCCTACACCGCCCCAGCGGCCTACATACCTTTCGGATTGGGAGGAAGCCAAGCGCACAGAGTATTTGACACAGAAGGCAAAGGAGGTGATGCTCACTTTCGGTCCCGACTGGTATCAGGAACCCATGAAGGTGAATATATCCGAACTGAAGGAATTTGATATTCACTTGATGGGTAAAGACGAAATAACAGAGCCGCTTTTCGGCCGCAAATACTACACCGTCACCTTCCGCTACGACCGCAAGAAAGAGCCTGACTGGACTTATGCCGCCGAGGTCGATATATGGGAAGACGATGGAGAACCTTGGAGCATTATGTTTGGCAATAATTGGGGAAACAATTTCTTATCTCGTTCCTATAAACAATGTATAGAAGAAGGAGTGAAAGACGAATATCTCCATCAGTACGAAGACTTGGGAGAGATATACAAGGAGATACAGGACCGGATACTTGGACGTTGAAACCTTCTGGGTGAAAGGAAAAATTCTTCAGGGAGAAAAGAAAATTTATAACGTGATATAAAAAGGAATGATATGAGAAGAATCGTATTAGTTATTATGTTGCTATTGCCTGCCATCTTGGGATATGGGCAGGAAGGAACGGGTAGTAATGATAATGATGAGTATGGTCATAGGGTGCCCGATGCTATCGTTCATCTGGCGAAATCACTATGGTTGCATTTCCCAAAAGCGGACAAGGTGCATTATAATTATAAAGGTAGGCTCATCGTAAATGAGAATGATTTTGAGCTGAATCTCTTAGTGCCTGTAGATAGTCTGCCGCCTTTGCTGAAGGATAGTATCGAAGCGGCTCTCTCTCACGAACAGGCAAATGCAACGATGGCACATGCGTCGAGAGACCCCGGGCCTAATGGTGATGTTGTCGCGTATTCGATGATGTGGCTTCATGGTAGGCGATCACAATATGTTGAGGGAGAGGATGAAAGAAAGCGAGATAGTATAACAAGTAATAATAGCATGGCCATCGTTGAATATTATGAGTCTAACCATCATGTGTCTTTCTCGTTTAAATTCAACAACCTAAAAGCAATTCTGGAGAGCAAGGAGCCGTATGATGTAACAGGACTGGATAAGTTGTTGGAAGGGTTGAAGCGCGAGTATAAGACGAAGAAAAAGAAGGTCATTCTCACAGCGGATGGCGACAGGAGTACAGGGATTGGCTATGAATATGTATTAGAATGTGATGGCGAGAAAGTATTTGATGGCATTCGCAATTATGTCGGTAACGAATATCTGATGAAACATTCTCCTTTGGTGTCATTCAATTATTATTATGATACCGATATGATGACGATAACGATGTTTAAACAAGTGAATGAACAAGATGGGGGAGCCACACGAAACAGACTCCAAGAGAGAGAGATACAGATTTGTAGTCGTAACGGAAAGCTGTTGATAATAGATGTCACGAACCAAAATGACCGAAACGCTCCTTGTAGCATTTTCTCTTCGTGGGATGCCTTGTTAGAAGGACCAGACAATCACTATCCTCATCCAGGCAAGATTACGAAAAAAGGCAATAGTACAACTCTTCAGATACGTGATGAAGTGTATCGTATGAAACGCAAGAACAGATTCTCGTCAACTTATATAATTGAAAAAATGAACTTTGAACATTAATGAAACGAACATTCTTCTTAATCATACTATCGCTGGCAGTCACATCGTTGGCTGCACAGAATAAACAAAGAGAAGTCGAAACGCAGCAGCGATTGATTGAACTTGCAAAAGAAGTATGGAAGTGCTTCCCTACAGAATGCAAAACGGTATCATTCGGTGACTTGGATAGGTTTTATTTTAAAGTAAAATTACCCAAAAAACGTTTCCGCCCATCTTTAGTAGACAGCCTGAATGTCGCTTTTGCAGAAGCTGTTCCGACTGCCAAATACGTAAGTGCGATAAAATACACCAAGATAGACAATGGTGAGGATTCCCTCTCCTACACGATGACTTGGAACGACAACATGCCGAATGGGCATTCTACCATTCTGATATCTTCTGCCAAGAATCATCATATTTTGCCGGCATCAACTACAAGCAATTATAATCTGGCCTTATTTGATAATATGAATGATTCTATATTCTTATCTTTGGATCTGCCTCATCGCAAGGATCGTCAACCTCGATATGATATATCAGATTTTGAATTGATGTTGGAAGACGTGAAGAAAACATATCCAACTACTCATCAGAAAGTGAAATTTCCTCAGGACGGTTTGCCCACATTGAAAGGAACCAAGTATGTGATAAGTTGCAATGCAGATAGCGTGTTTCAGGTTTTGAGCCAGTATGTGCTTCGAAACTATTGGTATGAGGACTGCCCGATGATTGCGATTGATTATGATGCAGAGGCTACTTGGAGTTATGGTATCTACAGTCCAGGTATGATGCATCTTCTATTGTTCAGTTCTGATCATCTTGACAATGAACGAAGCATAGAACTGACGGTATGTGCCGATAAGTTATTGCTGTTAGAATTGGATAACATGCACGATAATCCCGACCACTATCAGTATTTATCTCAAGGTGAGATTCCTCGTGCGGTATGGAGTCCCCACGATTGGATAGAAAAGCTTGAGCCGGAACTTTTACGATTGGATAAAGAGCGTTATCAACAACGCATAAAGGTATCCGTAAAGAAACATGAATCTATAAAACAATAAGATAATGAGACGATTATTAATTCTTTTGTTGCTACTACAGACAACACTCATAGCTTCGGCATACGACATCGAAGTGAACGGTATCTGCTTTAATTTGACATCCGACAGTACCGTAGCTGTTACCTATCTCGATTTCATCCGTATGAATGAAGATTACTACATAGGCGATGTGGTGGTTCCTGCTTCCATTAACTACAAGGGCAAGAAGTATGCCGTTACAGCCATCGGTCAAAAAGCCTTTCTCGGCAGCTCATACTTGACATCAGTCGCCCTTCCATCTTCCATCATCACGATAGGGGATAGAGCCTTCGGCAATTGTCCCGCTCTCGTTTCGGTGGAGATTCCTGAGGGTGTAAAGGAGTTGGAAGATGCATTTGCAAGTTCCGACCGCCTGAAATCGATTGTAATTCCTTCGACTGTCACACGAATCAGTTCCCGTTTCATCATGAATTGCCAAACACGCAAGGAGGTTATATGCAAGCCGATCACGCCCCCAACGATTACAGATGATTTTCCTATCGATGATTATGATTACAACAAGTGTACATTAATCGTTCCGAAAGAGTCGATAGAGGCATACAGGGCAGCAGATAAGTGGAACTTGTTCAATAAGATTGGTGGATATACGGTTGATAAGAAAAAAGGGGGAATGAATCTTGAAATGGCATTTGCGGAATTCACGGAAAATGGTTTGAAATACATGGTGACGAGCGAAAGCCAGAAAGAAGTCATGTTGTATGGTTACGATGGTGAGAAGCCAACAGGCGAATTGACCATTCCTGCTAAGGTAAGAGGCTATGCGGTGACGAGTATCGGCGGCAGAGTATTCGAGCGTTGTGAGAACCTGACAATGGTCACGATTCCCAATAGTGTAACATCTGTTGGATATCGTGCTTTCTTTGGCTGCTCAGGCTTGACATCAATAGAGATTCCCAATAGTATCACAACTATCGGCAACGAGGCTTTTTCTAGCTGCATAAGTCTGAAATCTGTTCTGTTTGCCGAAGGTTCGAAATTGACAAGCATCAAATACGGAACATTCGTATATTGCAGGAACCTGGAATCGGTTATTATCCCTAATAATGTGACAAGTATCGGCGATCATGCATTCAGTAGTTGCGACAGCCTGAAATCCGTCACCATCCCCAATAGTGTAACGAGCATCGGACGTGGGGCATTCTCTGTCAGCGGATTGACATCGATTATCATCCCAGCCAGCGTGACGAACATCAGCAATATAGCTTTCTTGGGTTGCAGAAACCTGGAATCAGTTCAGTTTGCAGAAGAATCGAAACTGACAAGCATCGGTGATGGGGCATTCCAAGCCTGCGAAAAACTGGAACCATTCACGTTTCCAGTGAGTGTGAAGGATGTCGGAAAAGATGTATTTCGCAATACAAAAAAGCCTTCGACTTCGGAATAAATTATAATAATAATGCCCAACCTTACACAGGCCGCCAGTACTATACCGTAACTGTACGCTATCAGCATCAAAAAGAACTGGATATCCCCTATGACTATGCTGCCATCGTGGAAATATGGAACAATCAGGAGGAGTATGGATGGGTTCGCTATGACCCAGCTACAGCCAAGAGTGTGACCTTTGGCGACGGAACACATATCGATTTCATCGAAAAATCACTTTTAGAACGTATAAAAGCGAAAAGACAGTAAACTTAGAACTTAGAGCTAAGAACTGTAGCAGATAGAAAAAGTAGGTAGGAGCAATCTTACCTATTTTTTATGAGTACAATCATCTTAAGGGCGAAGTCGAAAAAGACGATTTTAGCATTAGCGTTTTGTATGATGTCTCGATAGCAGAGTTGTAGTTCGTCCATGATGCCGATTACGTTGTTTTCGTTCACGAATGGTGCGAAATTGACCGCAAAGCCTGCTTCTGCTGAATTCATATAGTTTAGGTCGGGATTGCCGAAATTGTAGATGAAATTCTCGCGAATCATACGTTGACAATAGTCGAGGAAGCGTTTCTGTCGCTCGCGTCCCAAAGCGGCTATTTCTTCGCTCCATAGTTTCATCTCGCGTACTTTACGGGTATAACTCAAACGCATCAAGTTCTTGAAAAGTTCCAAGAATTGTTCTTGCTCTGAGTTGTCGACTATTTGCCGCATTGCAACAGTCATATTTCCATAAGAGGTACGAGCGATGTTGTGTGCCATCGTTGGATCTACTTTCTGTTGCTCAATGAGTGCCTGCTCAATGGATTGGTCGCTTATCTTGGGTACATCAATATACTGACAGCGACTACGAATGGTAGTCAGCAACAGTTCAGGATGCTCGCTGACCAGAATGAACACAGAAGCTGTAGGCGGTTCTTCCAGGAGTTTCAGCAACTTATTGGCACAATCCATATTCATTTTCTCAGGCAACCAAATGATTGACACTTTGTATCCTCCCTGATTAGCTTTCAGGCTGAATTTCTTCAACAATGTGTTGGCTTCGTCCACATAGATGGTGAGTTGCTGATTCTCCGCACCGATAGCGCTCATCCATTCGCTATAGCCAAAGTAGGGATTTTGGGTTACTAACTCTCTCCATTGCTTTGCGAACAAATCGCATGGAGCAGGTTTGGTTGCCTCCTTTTTGTAAATGGGGTAGGAGAAGTAAAGGTCGGGGTGTTGCAGCTTTGCCACCAAAGGGGAGTTGTTGAGCAATCGGGTTGCCAAAGCCCAGGCAAGGGCGAATCCGCCATTTCCCTCGGGACCTCCCAGCAGCAACGCATGAGGCAGGCGTCCTGTTTCCAATTCCTGAAGCAGGTGATGCTTCACTTCCTCTTGTCCTATTACTTCGTCGAATATCATAAGCGAGTGATGATTTCTTTGATACTTGGTACGGCTGAAACGGTGTAGAAATGCAGTCGAGGTACTCCTGCGTTGATCAGTTCCTTGCATTGAGCCACACACCATTCTATGCCCAACTGAGCCACTTCCTCGTCTGTCTTCAGTTTGCGAGCTTCATCGGCCAAATCGGCAGGGATGTCAACATGGAATGTCTTTGGAATGATGGTTAGCTGATTTATCTTCGCAAGTGGTTTGATGCCAGGTATGATAGGGATGGTAATACCTGACTGTCGAGCTTTTTCGACAAATTGGAAGTACTTCGCATTATCGAAAAACAACTGTGTCACAGCGTATTTCGCACCTAAGTCCTGCTTCTTCTTGAGTACTTTCAGGTCGAAATCCAAGTTGGGCGCCTCGTCGTGCTTCTCTGGATAGCAAGCAACGCCATACTCGAACGGTTCGCCTGGCACCTTGATGTCGCTTCCGTCGAGAAACTTTCCTGCATTGAACTGGTTGACTTGCTCTATTAGTTCCGTCGCATGACTGTTGCCTCCTTTCTCAGGCACGAACCGCTTCTCATCAGGTGCCTTGTCGCCACGCAGAATCAGAATGTCCTTAATGCCCAAGAACTGCAGGTCGAGTAGCATATACTCCGTATCTTCGCGCGAATAACCAGAGCACAACACATGCGGAACCACCCTCAGTTGGTAGCGCTGCATGATGGCACTTGCTACAGCAACCGTTCCTGGACGACGACGCAGACGGCTTTTCACGTATGTCCCGTCAGCCTGTTCAGTATAGATATATTCGCTACGATGGGTAGTGATGTTCAGCAACTCAGGATCGAACTCCTTCAGGATGTCGATTGTCTTAAACAAGTTTCCCGTACCTGTGCCCTTGAGCGGTGGTAGTACTTCGAAAGAATATTTTGTAGCCATGCTTCGTTTATTTTGGCTGCAAAGTTACACAAAAAAAGGGAAAAGTGCAGAGTCAAAAGTGAAAAACCAATGAAAAAAAGTCCTTAAAACGAGTAAAATTAGAAAAAACAGTAAATAGTAAATGGTTAAATGGCAAAATATTCGTACCTTTGCACCCGCTTTAGCGAAGCCGCTGGCGAATTAGAGAGAATCGTGAATGCTTCGTTGGAACATAAACCGTTAAAAAACAATTGAAGAAATGGATTTGATTAAAGTTGCCGAGGATGCATTTGCTACCGGCAAAGAGTTCCCTAAGTTCAAAGCAGGTGATACCATCACAGTTGCTTACAACATCGTCGAAGGTTCAAAAGAGCGTATCCAGCTCTATCGTGGTGTTGTTATCAAGATTTCAGGTGAAGGCAGCAAGAAGCGTTTCACTGTCCGCAAGATGTCAGGTACAGTAGGCGTTGAGCGTATCTTCCCTATCGAATCACCAAACATCGAAAGTATTACCATTAATAAGGTGGGTAAGGTACGTCGTGCTAAGCTCTACTACCTCCGCGACCTTACTGGTAAGAAAGCTCGTATCAAAGAGAAACTCGTTCGCAAGAGCGAAGAAGCTTAATAACTCGTTCGAGCAAAGAACAAGGATGGATCTTCACAGGTCCATCCTTTTCTTTTTCCCTCTAGGTTTCTTTTTCCTTACCCTTAACTGTTTTTGTTCTTACCCCTAGGGGAATTTTATATTTCATAGTACGAAACGTACGTTTCAAAGTATGAAATATACGTTTCATAGTACGAAACATACATTTCAAAGTATGAAACATAAATTTCCCTTAAGGGAAGGAAAAATTATCCCTAGGGGAAAAATAAAATTTCTCAGTAGGATATAAAAAATCTCCCATAGCGTTGCACTATGGGAGACATCCATTCTAAATAATTACCTAATCGGTTGGCTGTTTACTTCACGTAAACGTTGAGCTTCGCTCCAAATCTGTCACGTTCGGAAAAATTCGAGAAAGCTCAATTCTTCTCTCACTTAACCCAGATTTTCTTGCCTCCAATAATGTTGAGACCCTTCTGAGGTGCAGCGAGCTGCTGACCTGCTGCGTTGAAGATCTCTGCAGTCTTAATTGTTTCCTTCACTGCAGCAATACCTGTAGCTGTGTCCTTAACAGAAATCAGATAGCAGCTTGTCAATTCTGGAGTTACTACTGATTCCTTTACGTATTTCTGGAGTTTACCTGTTAATACAACCTCATCGCCAGCCTTAAAACGATTGGTGGTTTCTTCTGTGAAGTTTGCATTATTATAGTCCTTAGCACGATAGATAGTCAACAAATCGCCATCCTGGCTGTCAGCCATAACGAAGTTTACATTGCCGTAGAGCTGCTCACTTGCGTTACGCTGGAAGTCTGGATTACCAATGACGATACCTTTTACGAAATATGTATTAGGAGTTGTTGCACCATCAGCTAATGCATTTACGACAGAGATGGCATCAGCTACTGTAAACGGATTCTCTTCTGTTCCTGCGTTTGCAACATTTGCGATACTATAAGTTGCGGTTACGATGCTACTCGTCTTACCGTCCTTCACAGCCATAGCCTTGATGGTTGTAGTTTTGGTGATTGTCAGAGGGGTTCCATCATAGAAAATGCCTGAATAGTTGTCATCATCGGTGTATTCGGGCTCTTGACCAGCAGGAATTGTGTACAGAATCTTGGCACCTTCAGTTTCGTAAGTCAGCGCAACCGTCTGAGGCTCGAAGAACAAACCTCCTTCAACACTGAACTTAGGAGGTTGAACTGTTATAGGAGTTCCGCCTGTGTAGGTGATTACAATCTGTTTGATACGAACCTGAACATTAGTAGTGTTCGCATTTCCTATTACGAAAGAAGTGCTATTGATTTTGAACACACCATTTTCTCCTGTAACTTCTTCTCCACCAACTGTAATGGAAACATTGCTATAATCATCACCTGTGAATGTGATAGCGATTTGGCTAATAGTAGCTTTCGTCAGAGATTCGACAGTAATCGTATTGCTGCCATTCGTATGCCAATACAAGCGGAAATCACCTGCCTTGTTCAATCCTGGAGCATTTGAATTACCACCTTTATTTGCTACAACAGACCATTGAGCGTTATCAAGGCCCAAAGAGCTTGCCTCATTTGAACCGTCACCAATCATGTTTGCTGTTGTTGTGCCAGAGTACTTCATTGTGACTTCATCAGCAAAAGCACTTACGCATGAAAAAGCCAAAACGGCTAATGAGAGTAAAATTTTCTTCATACAAAATTGTTTTTAGTTGTTAATGATATTGGTTAATTATATTTGTGATTGAATGCCTAGTTTTTTGAATAACTCTTTTTGGTCGTACAAAAGTACACATTATTCTAATTATAGCAAAGACTTTCGCAAGTTTTTTTTTGTGTGTCCGTGCACAATGACCAAAATTTGTCTGTTTTTTCATCTACAATTGTTAACTTGTAAGGGTAATATGAAAGGTTGCGGTTTTTCACATCTTCCTGATTCACCCTCGAACTCCCTATGTGTGGGAAAATGGCAATTGGGACACAATGTTGATTAAAAACACTTTATTGGGTTAAAAAAGAATAAATTCTTTTTGTTCTTCGACTTGTTTTCACTAACTTTGCACTCGATTAAGCGTAAAGCGTAAAGAGAAAACAGAGAATAATGGGATTAAAGAAGTATTTCACAGGCAAGTCTGGATTGATATTTTGGATCAACGTCGTATTGGCGTTGGGTCTGTTGTTTTGTATTCCAGTCATTGCCTTCAACACATTGGATTCGTACACCAATCACGGTGAGAAGGTAAGTGTGCCATCTGTCGTAGGTAAGAATTTCTATGAAGCATCGCAGACACTCGACAAGAGTGGTTTCGTAGCTATCATATCCGATTCTATCTATAAGAAGTCGGCAAAGCCAGGCGCTGTGATTGAACAGATGCCGAAATCAGGCACATTGATTAAGAGTGGTCGAATTGTCTACCTGACAGTCAACCTGAATGGCGAACCCCTTGTGAAACTGCCCGACTTGGTGGGCAACTGCTCGTATCGCGAGGCGGAAATCACACTGAAATCTTTGGGATTCAAACTGACTGCACCTCAGTATGTAGAAGGTGCAGATAAAGACCAAGTGCTGAAAATCAAACAAGGAAAACGTGAAGTGCATGCAGGAGAGTCGATTTCTCGAGAACGAGCTTTGACACTCTTTGTAGGTGCTGGTGAGATTGAGGAAGACTCGCTCTATTTCGAAGATGGCGACGAGGAGTACGACATCGATACCGACATCAGCGAAAGCAACTACGATGTGCAGTTGTAAACGAAGCGTTCAAGGGTTTCAGAAATGCAGATAAGGGATAAAATGCTGGAAGACGAGGAGTTGGACGAACTGGACATCGAGGGTATGGATGCCGACGATGATGAGTCGTCGCAGCTTTACGAGCATTATCGCATTGTGGCTGATGCCAAACAGGGCTTGATGCGCGTTGATAAGTTCCTCATCGATCATCTGGCAAACATATCACGCAATCGGATACAGAAAGCAGCTGATGCGGGGTTCATCATGTGTAATGATAAGCCCATCAAGCGCAGCTACAAAGTGAAGCCCTTCGATGTCATACAGGTGATGCTCGATCGTCCCCTGTACAGCAACACCATCATGCCTGAAGACATCCCTCTGGATATTGTCTATGAGGACAACCACCTAATGGTTGTGAACAAAGCAGCAGGAATGGTGGTGCATCCCGGACACGGAAATTGGCACGCAACACTGCTACACGCCCTCGCCTGGCATCTGAAAGACAAACCGCAATATGACATCAATAATCCTGAAATAGGCTTGGTGCACAGAATCGACAAAGACACGAGTGGCCTGCTAGTCATTGCAAAGACACCAGAAGCCAAAACGAGCTTAGGCCTGCAGTTCTTCAATAAAACCACTAAACGCGAATACAATGCGCTGGTGTGGGGAAACTTCACTGAAGACGAAGGCCGAATCGAGGGGAACATCGCCCGCAATCCGAAAGACAGGATGCAGATGACCACCTTCCCGCCCGACTCAGGTATCGGAAAACATGCTGTAACCCACTATTATGTGTTGGAGCGATTTGGATACACCACACTTGTGAAGTGTGTCCTTGAGACGGGACGAACGCATCAGATACGTGCCCACATGAAACACATAGGTCACACCTTGTTTAATGATGACAGATACGGAGGTGACCAGATTCTGAAAGGAACGACGTTCGCCAAATATCACCAGTTTGTGGAAAACTGCTTCAAGATTTGCCCTCGTCAGGCACTTCATGCCAAAACGCTGGGATTCGTACACCCTGCTACAGGAAAGGAGATGATGTTTTCGTCGGAACTGCCACCAGACATGCAGGCACTTATCGAAAAATGGAGGAATTTAAATAAAACAGAGATATAATGCAAAAACCAATCATAGCAATCATAGCTGGAGGAGATTCATCAGAGCATGATGTCTCACTCCGTAGTGCGGAGGGAATCAGTTCGTGGCTCGATCGTGAAAGATATATCGTTTATACGATTGAGGTCAAGGGGTTTGACTGGTTCGCTCATTTGCAAGACGGTTCGACTGCAGAAGTGAATCGTCACGATTTTTCCTTCGTAGAGCAAGGAACAAAAATCAAACCCGACTTTGCCTATATCACCATACATGGAACACCTGGAGAGAACGGAATCCTACAAGGATATTTCGACCTGCTCCATATTCCTTATTCAACTTGTAACCTGTTGGTAGCAGCGCTCACCTTTGATAAGTTTATGCTGAACCAATACTTGAAGGGATTTGGTGTGAAAATAGCAGAGTCACTCCTGTTGCGCAAGGGACAAACCATCTCAGATAAAGATGTGGCTGAGCAAATCGGGCTTCCTTGTTTCATCAAGCCAAACGGTTCAGGAAGTAGTTTCGGTGTAACCCGTTGTACCAAGAGCGAGGACATTCAGAAAGCAATTGAGTTCGCTCGTAAAGAAAGTGACGATGTGATGATTGAAGCCGAACTCAAAGGTACGGAAATCGCTAATGGTGTCTATAAAAAGCAGAATGGGGAAGTATATGTGTTGCCTATCACAGAGGTAGTCAGTCAGAACGAGTTCTTCGACTTCGATGCCAAATACAATGGACAAGTGACTGAAATCACTCCAGCTCGTTTGTCGGACGACACTACGAAACGCGTGAAGGCACTTACGAAAGCTATCTATACCATACTGGGCGGAAGCGGCATCATGCGTGTTGACTATATCATCACTCAAAAGGAAGGGCAAGATGTAATCAACCTGCTCGAGATTAACGCTACGCCAGGTATGACCCAGACATCGTTCATTCCGCAACAGGCTCGTGCTGATGGATTGGAGATGAAAGACATCCTCACAGAAATCATAGAAGGGAAACTTAAAAGCTAAATGATATGACAGATATACACGAATTTGACGACATACGGCCTTTCCTGCCAGAGGAACTTCCTGCTGCCTACGATCGCCTTCTCAACGACGAACGCTTCAAGGCTATTCTTCCGATAGTTTATCCAGGAGTGCCTTTTGAAAAGGTTGCAGCAATGATGCGCTTAGGGAAGACCAATCTGGAGTTTCAGAAAATCTGTATTTACCCTGTATTGCAAGGATTGTTATCCAAAGCAAGCAAAGGATTGACCTCAGACTTCACCTCGCTCAAAGGGGAAGGCTATACTTTTATATCCAACCATCGAGACATCGTGCTCGACTCAGCGCTGCTTGATATGTCATTAGTCGACCAAAATCGTGATACAGTAGAAATCGCGATTGGTGACAATCTGTTGGTGTATCCTTGGATAAAAGACCTGGTTCGCATCAACCGCTCATTCATCGTACAGCGAGCACTCACTATGCGCCAAATGCTGATGGCATCAGCGAAGATGTCGAAATACATGCATTATGTCATTGAGGAAAAAGGAGGAAACCTTTGGATTGCTCAACGAGAAGGACGAGCAAAAGACAGTGATGACCGTACACAGGATAGTGTGCTGAAGATGTTAGCCATCAGTGGTGATAAAGATGTCATCAAGAACCTGAAGTCACTTAATATTGTTCCTTTGGCTATTTCGTATGAATACGACCCTTGCGACTATCTCAAAGCTGAGGAATTCCAAAACAAACGTGATATTGAGGGCTTTAAGAAGAGTCAGCAGGATGACTTGGACAACATGAGTATCGGTATCTTTGGTTACAAAGGTCATATCCACTATCATGCTGCTCCTTGTATCAATGATTGGCTCGATACGCTTGACCCAGATATGCCTAAGTCGGAATTGTTCCCACTGATTGCAGCACATATCGACGAGGAGATACATGCTCATTATCGGCTCTATCCTTGTAACCTAGCAGCAGCAGGTATGGACGTTCCAGCTGAGGAGAAAGCCAAGTTTGAAGCTTATCTTAAACAACAATTGGCAAAGGTGACGATTGAACATCCTGATATGGATTTCTTGCGTGAACGTATGATCACCATGTATGCCAATCCTGCAAGAAACAAAATGGCAAGCGAAGCAAAAAGAGGATAGCAAGTATATGAAAACGAGGACAGACAATAAAGGCAAGTGTTATCGTGTGATGGGTGTTCTACTTATCACACTCCTCGGATTGTGTGTGTGTGTCACTTCGTGCAACTCCGATGATGATGACAAAGTGCCCAGTTACTTCATAGATTTGGTTGAGGCTGATACGAACACCGATTCTTTAGTGTCTTTAATAAGGTTGGATAATGGGAAGACTTACCAAGTTTCTCAATCAATAAAAGCACCTGTCCCTGATACCACATATCGATGTCTGTGTACGTATGAACTCGATAGCAATAAGATTCTGGCATACGGGTTGGAACATGTGTTCTCATCAAAACCCCGCAAGGTTGCAGCCTTCGATACACTCATTACCGATCCAGTCAAGTTCATTAGCAGTTGGAAATCGGGAGGCTATCTGAATCTACAGATAGGAGTGATGACCACTGATGCAGATTATCATCAGTTTGCCTTTTGTGAAGATACCATCGCAGACAACGGTACATACAAGACTGCCTGCTTCACATTAGTGCACAAACGTCCAAAGAAGGATAATGAGTCGTACACAAAGACGATGTTCCTCTGTATACCAATCTCCTCTTACACTGATTGCGATTCGTTTGCTGTCCGTGTGAATACCTATGAGGGGTTGCGACAAATAGTAAGATAAGAAATGTCAAATATAATTAACAACAAAATGAAGACTTACAAAATCATTAACAACGTGATGGGTTGGATCATCTTTGCAATAGCTGCATTTACCTATTGCTCAACGATCGAACCTACCGCCAGTTTTTGGGATTGTCCGGAGTTCATCAGTACAGCTGCAAAGCTGGAAGTAGGACACCCACCTGGCGCACCATTTTTCATGCTCGTAGGTAATTTGTTCTCACAGTTCGCGAGCGATTCCACACAAATTGCCAAAATGGTCAACATGATGTCTGCGCTCTTGAGTGCAGGATGTATATTGTTCCTGTTTTGGACTGTTACACATCTTGCCAAGAAGTTGATATGCAACGATGAAGAACAAATGTCAACAGGCAAGATGATTGCCATTATGGCGAGTGGTGTCGGTGGTGCACTTATCTATACATGGAGCGATACTTTCTGGTTTAGTGCCGTAGAAGGTGAAGTATATGCTTTCTCGTCTTTCCTCACAGCGTTGGTATTCTGGTTGATACTGAAGTGGGAGAACAAGGCAGATGAAAGTGGAAGTGATCGATGGCTCATCCTTATCGCTTACTTGGTAGGTCTGTCCATTGGTGTACACCTCCTTAACTTGTTGTGTATCCCTGCGATGGTCCTTGTGTATTACTACAAGCGTGCTAAGAATCCGAACGGAAAAGGTTCTCTCATTGCTCTGGGTGTATCTGTTGTGATTATTGCCGCTGTGTTGTATGGCATTGTTCCTGGTATCATGAAAGTCGGAGGATGGTTCGAGCTACTATTCGTCAACACACTCGGTATGTCGTTCAACACAGGTCTTTATGTGTATCTGGTTCTTTTGGTTGCATGTCTTGTATGGGCAATTATCGAGACGACAAAAGGTCTCAGTAAGACTCGCATGAACATAGCGTTCCTTGCTAGTGTTGCGATGTTGGGCATTCCGTTCTATAGCTTCGGTTGGAAGAGTGCGGTTATTGGTATCGTCGTACTTGCCATCATTGCAGTATTTGTGTTTAAGTTTAATAAGGTAACGCCTAAGAGTCTGAATACCACATTGCTGTGTATGGCACTGATGGTTGTCGGCTATTCATCTTACGCATTGATCGTTATCCGTTCAACAGCCAATCCTCCTATGGATCAGAACTCTCCTGAAGATGTTTTCACGCTTGAGGAGTATCTTGGACGTGAACAGTATGGCGACCGCCCATTGTTCTACGGCCCAACATTCAAATCCAAGGCAGAGATTGTTCAGCGAGGCGATAAACTGATGTACAACACCTCAAAGGGTGCGCCTGTCTATCAGCGCAAGGAGAAAGCAAGTCCGGATGAGAAGGATGAGTATGAAATCATCCGTGAGAAGTTCGACTATGTCTATCCATCTGACCAATGTATGCTGTTCCCTCGTATTTATGAAGAGCGCGATGCGTCGAAATACATATCTTGGCTTTCTGACATGCATTACAAGACAGTCAACTATAACATCCCCGGTCAGGGAACTCAGCAGATTGAGATTCCAACTCAGATGGACAACATCCGCTACTTCCTTTCTTACCAGATGAACTTTATGTACTGGCGTTACTTCATGTGGAATTTCGCAGGTCGTCAGAACGATATTCAGGGATTGGGCGAAACAGAACATGGAAACTGGATAACAGGCATCGACTTCTTGGATAATATGCGACTTGGCAGACAAGACTTGTTGCCTTCAGACTTGAAGGAAAACAAGGGTCACAATGTTTTCTATTGCTTACCTCTTCTGCTTGGTATCATAGGTTTATTATGGCAGGCATTCAAAGGAAAACGTGGCATTCAGCAGTTCTGGGTTGTATTCTTCCTGTTCTTCATGACGGGAATTGCAATTGTGCTCTACCTCAACCAAACTCCTGGGCAACCTCGTGAACGTGACTATGCCTATGCAGGTTCGTTCTATGCTTATGCTATTTGGTGCGGTTTGGGTATCACAGCCATCTTTGCTGGTTTGGAGAAGTTCCTGAGCAAGAAGGTTCAGCCTCGTCTTGGTGCAATCTTGGCTTCGGTCATTGCTGTCATTCCTGCGATTGCTGTGCCTTTACAGATGGTTAGTCAGACTTGGGATGATCACGACCGTAGCGGACGCTATATGTGTCGTGACTTCGGGTTGAACTATCTCGAGACCATTCCACATGATGGAGTCATTTTCACCAATGGCGATAATGATACATTCCCACTTTGGTACAATGAAGACACAGAGGGTAACCGTACTGATGTGCGTGTCTGCAACCTTTCTTATCTGCAGACAGATTGGTATATCGACCAGATGAAGCGCCCTGCATTTGAAGGTGAAAAGATGTCTTCACCATTGCCAATCTCATGGAAACGTATCCAGTATGTGTCAGGCAAGAACGAAATTGCTGAAGTGAATCCTCCGATTTATGTGGGAGGTCGTGAAATCCGTATGAAAGATTTGGTTAAGACCATGTATCAGCAGGATCCTGAGACAGCCAAGGCAATTTGGGGAGATGACCCGTTTGAGTTGAAGACTGCCATTAAGAAGTTCCTCCTCAAGGAAGATATTCCTGCTGAGTTTGGTGATATGGTGAAGGACTTGCCGTCTTGTTTGCCATCCGACACCTTGCATGTTACCATCAACAAGGAGGCAGTTCGTCAGTCGGGAATGATGATTCCTGGCGACTCTATTCCCGATCAGATGGTCATCAGTCTCTCAGGTCAGGATCATATCTACAAGAACTTTATCATGATGCTCGAGATGATTGCGCAGAGCGATTTCAAGCGTCCATTGTATATGTCCACGACGGTTGGACCGCAGAACTACGGCAATCTCTGGCGTCACTTTGTACAGGAAGGTTTGGCTTGGCGAATCACACCGTTCACCTTCAATGAGAACATGCCTCAGCAAGCGGTTGTCGACTCCGAGAAGATGTTCGACAACATGATGAATAAATATCATTATGGTAACCTTAAGCAGCCAGGACTCTACCTTGAGGAGACAACGATGCGTATGTGTTGGACTCATCGCCGCTGGTTCGCTCACCTTATTACAACGTTGCTTGAAGAGGGTAAGACCGCCAAAGCACTCTTGGCTCTTGAAAAGTGTGACACTGAAATTCCTGCTTACAACGTTCCTTATAAGGGAGACAATGGTGGAATGGAAATCGCTAACGGATTCATCGCATGTGGTAAGATTGACAAGGGTGTGGAGATTATCGATGCAATGGAGAAGGTTGCTCGTGAGTATATCACCTTCTATTCGTCATTGGGCAACTCGCGTTTTGCTGCCGCATGGCGCGATTGCCGTGCTGAAATCTATTCACTTGTTGAAATTCAGCATACCCTTGAGAAGCTGGGTCAGTCAGAAGAAGCAGGAGCGAAAGCTGCAGAATATGCTAAGCGTGCTGAGGAGTTGCTCATGTATGTCAACAATTCTTATTCACTTCTTGCCTCAAGGGCTGAAGGTCTCGGCATCCAACCATGATCATCGAGCAACCAAGTACGTGGCTTCGATGGCTCTATCCAAGTGCCATCTGGCGTATGCCTCATTCGGAACGGGCCGTCTATCTCACATTTGATGACGGACCGATTCCCGAAGCCACGCCCTTCATACTCGACACCCTCGACCATTATGGAGTGAAAGCGACGTTCTTTATGGTGGGTGACAATGTTCGGAAGTATCCTGATTTGAAGCAGGAAATTGAGCGGCGCGGCCACCGTTTAGGAAATCATACGTTCAACCATATCGGTGGTTTTGGTTATAGAAGCAAGACTTTCCTCCGCAATGCTTATGAGGCTGATAAGTTGATTCATTCCCACCTGTTCCGTCCGCCACGCGGATGGATGCGATGGACGCAGTATATGCGTTTGCGCCGTAAGTTCACAATCATCATGTGGGATGTTGTTACTCGTGACTATAGTCGCCTACTTACGGCTGAGGATGTGGTCAATAATGTGAAACGCTACACTCGCAACGGTAGCATCATCACGTTCCACGATTCGCTGAAGAGTATTGATAAGCTTCGTACGGCACTGCCACAGTCTATTGAGTGGTTACAGTCGCAAGGCTATGAATTCCGTCTGTTCGATGCCGATCAACCACGAAGCCGACATTTGAAATAATTGAAAAGTTGAACCTTGAACTTTGAACCTTGAACTTTGACCACGTTTCCCCCCATCGAGAGGCTGGTGATGGACTTTCCACTTCCTTTATCAAAGCCGAAGCAGTACGCCTCGGCTTTGATGCTTGTGGTGTGGCTCGAGTGTTGAAGGTTGATGATTCGACGAGGGAGGCGTTTAATCGTTGGATAGGTGAAGGGCGACATGCCGGGATGGACTACATGACTCGCTACAGCGATGCGCGCTATCACCCCGACTCTGTATTGCCTGGATGCCGCACGATTGTGAGTTTGGCTCTTAATTATTACCCTGCTCATCCACTTTCGGACGATCAATATCAGTTTGCCTATTACGCTTATGGCCGTGACTACCATGATGTGATGAAAGCACGCATTCGTGAATTGGCAAGAGCCATTGGTCTCACTGCTGAGTACAAAGAGAGTGATGAACGCCCCAGCAATTCTATTCTCTTTCGTGTAGCTGTTGACTCGGCTCCCCTGCTTGAGCGCTACTGGGCTATGCAGGCGGGTATTGGGTGGATTGGTCGCAATCACAATCTCATAGTGCCACATCGGGGCAGTTTCATTGTGTTGGGTGAATTGTTGCTCACTGCTGAGGTTGATTTCTATGATCAACCTATTCCCAACCATTGTGGAACATGTCATCGCTGCATCGAGGCTTGTCCCACCTGTGCGCTGACCGACAGCGGAGTGGATGCAAGTAGATGTTTATCGTACCTCACCATCGAACATCGAGGGCCGTTCAGTGCCGAACAAGCTGAACTCGTCCGTCAGCAGCCTACACCTTATTATATATATGGCTGCGACCGATGCCAACGTGCTTGCCCTCACAATCAGTTTGCTACTCCTAATACTACCGAAGAATTCCAACCCTCTAAGGCCTTTTTGGATATGTCGAAGGACGATTGGCGTCGCTTGACCCGAGAGGACTATCAACAACTTTTTCGTGGTTCGCCAGTGAAGAGAGCCAAGTTTGAGGGTCTCGTGCGAAACATCGATACACTTCAGGATTAGTATCTGATATATCCAATGATTCAATCGACCGTGTTTAACTTTTTATCCGAGTGTACACCTTATCATTAATAGATGAGGAGGCCGGCAATGCCAGCAAGAATAATCATAATGATTGGGTGGATTCGGAAAAGGCGAGTGCCGAGGAATGCAAAGATAAAGATGATGAGACTCGCAATAAATTGGAAGGGACTATCAGTCGGATTACCGAAGTTGTCTGCCGACATCAGCAGGATGGCTGCTGCAGCGATGAGCCCCACGATGGCTGGACGCAATAGTGAGAATATTCCTGTGACAGCCTGAGTTTTGCTATACTTCAAGAGTAGTTTGCTGATGGTTAGCATCAGCAGGAATGGAAGCCACAGCACACTGAGTGAAGCAACGATAGCACCAATGACACCCATCCACTCGGGATATCCATCGTTCATCACAGCTGTGTACCCCGTATAGGTGGCGCAGTTGATACCGATGGGACCAGGTGTGCTTTGACTGATGGCCACAATATCAGTAAATTCCGACGAAGTGAGCCACTCGTTTTTCTCAACTACCTCGTTGTGGATGAGCGACAACATGGCGTAACCTCCTCCAAAATTGAAGAGGCCTATCTTCGAGAACACTATGAATAGCTTGAGGAATATCACTTCGTTTACAATTTAACTATTTACGATTTGGTATGATCATTTGTCTTCACTTTCCCCCACACAAATCCAGCCAAGCCAGCCACAAGGATAATCCAGATGGGCGAAACGCCGAAGGCCGTGATGAGCAGGCAGGCAACAATAGGAATCCAAATGTTATAGATGGAGATTTTGGCAGTGCGAGCCATAGAGAAGCAGGGTGCAGCAATCAGTGCAACGACTGCAGGACGCACACCCATGAATATCTTTTCAATGTACACATTCTCTTTGAAAGCCTGAAAGAACATAGCGATGAGCAGGATGGCTATGATGGATGGCAGTGCAACACCGAGCGAACCGATTACACCACCAAGGACACCTCGTGCCTTGTTACCGATGTGGCTGGCCATGTTGATGGCAAACAATCCTGGCGTGCTCTGTGCCACGATGAGGATGTCCATAAACTCCTCGCGGGTGAGCCAACCCTTGCGGTCCACAATCTCTTTCTCCATGATTGGCACCATCGCATAGCCACCTCCAAGGGTGAAGGCACCTATCTTTGCGAACGTGATGAACATACCCCACAAATCAGTTGTCATTGCTGGCGCTCCTTCCATTCTTCTTTCGTTCTTGTCCAACGTTTATGTGTCCAAAGCCAAAGTTCTGGATGTTGGCGTATGTCGGCCTCCAACAGTTCCATGTATTTGTCCGTAATTTCGTAGTCGGGCATCTCCTGCGGATTGATTGTGATAGGAATGAGCTGACACTCATAGTAGCCGCGTCGGATGCATCGGACACTGCCGTAATAGACTAGCGAATTGAACTTCTTTGCTAATTCCTCCGTTCCAATGAATACTGCGGAGTCGTGGCCGAGGAACTGACAGAAGTGGTGGATGGCATCCCACCGCGGTTGTTGGTCGGCAATCATGCCACAGATGACAGGTTGCTTCTTGGCATTTAGCTGTAACAAGCGACGCACTGTCTTACGCATTGGTATGCATTCGCCACCGTAATGCTCGCGCAAATCCAAGAAGAGCTTGTCGAATACATCATCGGTGAGTGGATGATACACCTGCGAACAATAAGCATCTGTCCAATATGCCAGCGATGCAATCCATTCCCAATCACCGAAATGGCCTAACATAAGAAACAGAATGGGCTGCTCGCTACTAAAGTTCGAAAATGCCTTGTCGCCATCTACAAACACCATGCGGCGCATCATTTCCTCTTTCGACATAGAGAATTGTTTGATCATTTCCACGACAAGATCGCAAAAATGATGATAAAAAGCATGTTCAATAGCTTTGATTTCCTTGATAGTCTTCTCTGGGAAACACTCCGTGAGTTGCTGACGTACCAGTTTGCGACGGTAAAACGCAAAAACAAAAGGGTAGGCCACATCAGATAAAACATAGAGCAATCTCATCGGTAGTAAAGAGATGAGATAGAAAGTCGTACGAATGAAACGATACAATATTCTTTGTTTCTTATTTAGCTCCATATTTTCTTGCTAAGTCCACAATCATTTCTGGTGTTATCTCTCGCATACAAGGATAGTTGCCCTTCTTGCATGGCTTACTTCCATAAATCGAACACGGACGGCAATCCATCGGAATCTGTATAATAGATTCGTCAGGTTGGTTCCATGCAGTGAAACCTGCTTTTGGATGAGTTGCTCCCCAAACTGATATCGTACGTGTTCCCATTAGCGCAGCCATATGCATATTGCTAGAATCCATCGATATCATCATCTGAAGTCGGCTCATCAAGCACATTTCTTGTTTCAATCCACCACATTTACCTACTGTGGAGGTGACATTTGTTTTCTCCCATGCTTCCAGTAAAGAAGCCTCTTCGCGACCAGCTCCAAAAAGGAACACTTGATTGCCTCCGTCTGCTAACATATCCACAACTTTTTGCATTAAATCCAGTGGATATACCTTCCCTTGATGGGCCGCAAATGGTGCAATGCCAATAGCCGGTTGGTGTACTTCGAAAGGAATCTCAGCATCTGTCACAACAGGAGGCGCATAATTTATCTCCAACTCCATCCCAAGTTCCTTAAACACAGCTGCATACTTTTCCGTTACAGGCTTCAACGGTTCATGATTCAATCCATGACCAATCAAAGCCTTACGGTCAGCTCTTCCTTTACGAATGACGGCCACATTTGTGCCCATTATGCGAAACCTTGTCCGCAAGTATTTCGTCCGTAATACATCATGCAGATCAGCGACGAAATCGTAATTCCCAGTTTTCAAATCCTGAAACAGTCGATTCAGCCCCGAGATACCATGATAATCATGTAGGTTTACTCCGATGACAGTCACGTTTGCAGGCATCCAAGAAAATAAATCGACCATTCTTTTTTGTGTGAGAATTGTGATTGATAAATTTGGATTACTATTGGCAAGCGACGTAATGACAGGAACAGTCATCGCTACGTCACCCAATGCAGAAAACCTTATGATTAGTAATCTATTCATCTCAAGCACAGAAAAGGGGAAGACGGTTATTTCTTACCGTAAAGAATAGGATTCGTACTCGGGTCGTTATACATCTTCATTTGCTTATACACCTTCATGTATTTCCTTCCGGCAGCAATGTCTCCAAGCAGTTGGTCGATAGCAAGTGAAAGGTCCTTCTGCTGCTCAAGCAATACATTGAGTTTCTGCTGGCAGAGTGACTTGTGAGCCTCTGTTGCATCATTACGATTCACCTGCTCTCGCATGTGGTATATCTTCAATGCGAGGATGCTGAGACGGTCAATTGCCCAAGCAGGACTTTCTGTGTTGATAGTCGCGTCAGGTAAAACCTTCACGTTTCCATATAAAGACAGAAAGTAAGAATCAATCCTTTCTACCAAATCAGTACGGTCTTGATTGCTCTTGTCGATGCGACGTTTCAGGATGAGTGCATCAGACGGATTGATGTGAGGGTCGCGAATGATGTCCTCCAAATGCCATTGAACGGTATCAATCCAGTTCTTGACATAGAGGTCATATTCGATTGTTCCTCTCTCGTATGGATTATGAATATCCTGATTGACATCATCGACCAAGTGATAATCTTTAATTACTTGGTCAAATATAGGGGTACAAATCTGTGTAAATGTCATAAAATGATATTTATTTGCTTTTTTTCTTGTTTCGCGCATTCTATAACGCAAAAAAGTATTAACTTTGCAGTCTCAAAACTGCCTTCATAGTTCAATGGATAGAACAAATCTCTCCTAAAGATTAGATCCGAGTTCGATTCTCGGTGGAGGTACGATCAAATAAGTCTGACAATAGCCTTGTTTGTTATTCTCCATCCATCACCCTCACGCACAGCAGTTCCCAATTTCTCTGCCAGTATTTCAACTGGTGCGGCAACTGTGTTCAGAATCTTACATGCGGGTTTCACCGTTTCGTTCATTGAAACCAAAGCATTTGCTATTGCTTCTGGTGTATTCAGTATCTGGAATGTGGCGTTCTGGTCATCGCTGGTTTTCAACATATACAATGACTTTCCTACTTCGATGTCAGATGTTCCGTTCAGGAATACTCCGTCAACTGGTACTGGATAGAACATCACAGCTGAGAATTTCGGACGAGTAACTACGGGCTGCTCTTCCACAATTTCCTGTTGAGCAGGAGTCATTTCTGGGAACAGCGATTGTGCTTGAGAATCTTCCTTCTGCTCTGTAGCTACAGCTGCAGCCGTTGTAACTTGAGCTATAACTGGCTCTGCATGATGTTCCGTTTGAGCGACAGGAGTGCTAGAACGCTTTTCTTCTGCTCCTTCTTGTTTTAGGCTCTTCATGTTTTCAACTTCTATCTCAAGAGCTTTGATACGTTCCATCAAGCGAACACGTTCTGTCCGGTATTGCTCCATTGTCACAAGTTCTTCATTCTTCTGAGTACCCTTTCTCGAGCGAACGAACAAGAAGATACACGCTGTTAGAATGGCATACAGACCCAAAGCAATTAGCACTGCCTCAAGGAACGATACTCCCTCTGATGTTGTTGTTGGTTCAGTTTTTGCTGTTCCATCGGTAGCGACTTCTTCCGAAGGTTGTTCTTCGTTTTGCTCCTCTACCGGCTGTATTTCTGTAGTAGGAGCTGCTGGGGTTTCCTCCACAATTTCATCGTCCACGTTTTCTTCTTCCTCTTCACTTTCATTTGTAACAGGACCCATTGATTTCATCTTGTCAAGGTCTGCCTGGAACTCTTTCTTGGCTCCTGCAGGAACATACGATTGAATATCGCTTGACTCAGTAGCATTTAAAATATTCTTCACACGTCCTTGATCTGCAGTGTTTGATACCTTTTTGATGGCATCACTGATCAGTTTGTTTTTCTGGAAGTCGCTCAACGACTTGAAATCACATACATTAATACGGGCAATCTGTTGTCCTTCTGGTTTGTTGTAGAATGTTTGTTGTAATGTCCATTTCAAGGCACAAATCTTTTTCTGCTCCAACGACTGTGCATTAATAGTAATTAATGCAATCATCCAACAACAAATAATCAATACGAATCTTTTCATAACATTATATTTTATTTATTCAATCTCGATAACTAATCAAAGAACATCCCAAATTGAATGCAAAGATACAAAAAAGAATGAAGAGTGAAGAATGAAGTGCAAAGAATATCTGTTAGCAGCCTAAAATAATACCTCATAATGTAGATTTTTTAATTTTCGGTTTTCTGTTTTCATAGTTTTTCTTACCTTTGCGGAACGATTTTAAAGAACTGATGTTTCCGACTCATACATACCGCGCTAAATTACAAATAGGAAATTGGGTACTGATCATCCTGCTAACAGCTTTGACCATATATTTGATATGGAATGGGAATGGACTGCTCATTGCAGCATCGCTTGTATTCCTGTTAGTCGTCATAGAGCGCTCTATTCATACAGAGTATAAACTGACTCAAAAAGATTTAACCATCTATAATGGTAAGTTGTCGAAGACGGTGGTGATTCCCGTCTGCGACATCAAACGCGTTGAACGTATCCGGAAACTTCGATTCGGCCATAAGGCGATGATTTCCTATTTGATTATTACCTATGGAGACGATAAAACAGTAAGCGTGATTCCACAACATGAAGAGGATTTTATTCAGCAAATTTTGAAAATCAGACAATCATGAGAAGCAATCTTAAACATACAGCAGCAAAAGTATTATCAAGTCTAATGTGCTTGGTATTTGTGTTCAGTGTACAAGTCGTCAGAGGTCAAGAGGTTGCTGACTCAACGATTATTGACTCTGTCGCCCAGCCCGATTGGGGCGTACAAATAACAGAAAAGCTCACCCTTTTGGCAGAGGAAGCTGATAGAAGCTATTATAACACGGGTATCAGTGTTTACGACCTTACAGGCGACTCGCTCGTCTTTGCTTATAACCAGCAAAAGATGATGCGTCCAGCTTCGACTCAAAAACTTCTGACAGCCATCAGTGCCCTTGATTTGCTTGGTGTGGCTCACCTGTATCGAACCGCCGTATATGCTGACGGAACGATTGCTTCGTCTGTGTTGAATGGCAACATATACATCATCGGTGACTTTGACCCGAAACTTTCGACCGATCATCTGAAACAGATCGTCAGCGCGATAAAGGATTTGGGAATTAAACAGATAAATGGTCGCTTGTATGCCGACTTATCGATGAAAGATACGCTCTGTCTGGGTAACGGTTGGTGCTGGGACGACAAACAGCCCTACCTAACTCCGTTGAGTCTTGGGGGAGATGCTTATAAATGTACGGATTCCAAAATCAATCGATACAATCCCTCGCTCAACTTCCTTCAGGGTTTGAACTCACAGCTTCGAGCCGTCAACATTAGCGTTCAAGGATATGGAATAGCTACCTATCGACCTTCTGCTAATAGCACCGTGGTTTGTACGATTACCCACACCTTAGAAGAAATCTTGCAACAGATGATGAAAGACAGCGATAACTTGTTTGCTGAATCAATGTTCTTTCAGTTGGCTGCCGACAAGAAACGTGGTATCGGATGGAAAGACTGTGCAGAGATGGTGGAGAGCGTCATCACGAAAACGGGTGCACCTGTGACGTATGCAAAGGTAGCTGACGGAAGTGGATTGTCGCTGTATAATTATGTAACAGCCAGTTTGCATGTTGCGATGCTACGTTATGCATATCATCACGAAGAGATTTTCAATCCGCTTTATCATTCTCTCCCGATTGCAGGAGTTGACGGAACGTTGGAAAAACGAATGACTGTGGGGGCTGCCTACAGGAATGTACACGCTAAGACGGGAACGGTTACTGGTGTGAGTGCGTTAACAGGTTATGTCACAGCATCAAACGGTCACCTTCTGGCTTTTTCTATTATCAATAATGGATTGAGGACTGCTGCTGAAGGGCGTGAATACCAAGACCGGATTTGCGAAGTGTTAGCCCAGTGATGTTTCTTGCTCCTTAAGAGCTTTCTGGTAACATACCCTGCACAACGGCTCGTATTCGTTTACTTCTCCCAACAACACTCGTTTTTCTTCTTGTACTTTGCGATGAGAGACGTATGCTTGTGCACCACATCTTACACAGATGGCATGCACCTTCATCACATCGTCAGCGATAGCGCAGAGTGCAGGCATCGGACCGAATGGTATTCCGCGGAAGTCCATATCCAAACCGGCCACAATCACTCTGACACCTTTCTCCGCAAGCTCGTTGCAGACATCTACCAGATGATCATCGAAGAACTGTGCCTCATCAATGCCAATCACATCACACTCGTTCCCAAGTAGCAAGATGCTTGAAGAATTGTCAACAGGGGTAGAGTGGATGGCAACCCCTTCGTGGGTCACCACGTCATCATCCGAGTAGCGTGTATCGATTGCTGGCTTGAATATTTCAACTTTCTGTTGGGCGAACTGAGCGCGTTTCATTCTTCGAATCAGTTCTTCTGTCTTACCTGAAAACATAGAACCGCATACGACTTCAATGCGTCCTCTACGTATCAACTCTCCGTTGTTATAGTCTATCATGATGGTTCTGATTATTGCTTGTGGGTTCAGTTGTTTGGTTTATTTGTCTTCCGTTACCAGACATTCTCCATGCTTAGTGACACCTTCTGCTGAGACATCAATCGTGGTACATACCGAATTATTGTAGAACTCGATAGCTGCTTGTCCGTATTTATCCGTTGTCACCTTTGGATTCCAATAGAGCGTCCGGCGATAGTCCTTAATCTCAGGCAGTTTAGCCTTGCTGTAGTCGGGGTTGTAGTATTCTGCAGGGCGAGTGAAACCTTGGAGGAAGTATTCGCGTCCCTTGATTTCCGGACGGTCTTTTTTCTCGTACATCGAATAGTTGATGAAGGCATCAATGCCAACCGAAGGCTGTCCTTCCTGACGATCAAGGTGGTAATGCTCGAATGGCGTCTGACGGCGTGGTGAGTCCGACACCACACTGATGCTTTTCGGAGACGAGAGGAAAGAAAAGTTGTCAGCATGTTCGTTAAAGTCGCCCGAACTCCAGTCGATAGCAGCAATATGCGACTCGTGTGTGTTGTAATCGGTTACATACTGATGGCGAACGAAACCATCAACGAGCGACTCATTCTCTGTCAATGAGTATTCCATACCGTCAAGCAGGTTGAATGTGTCGTAGTAACCTTGATCCCACTTATCGTTGACGAAATCAATGAAAGGTACCTGATATACATGCTTGTCGCGTTGACGTTTGGCGTGAGGTCTGCGCTTCGACTTGATGTTGACTTGCGGAATCCACTCGCTGGCATAGATGTCTTCCTGGAACTCTTCCCATGTGAGTTTTCTGTCCTTGAAGTTATCAGGACCGTGCGTCTCATACCAGCTATAGGTTTTGATGCCCTGTGGATAGAAATATTGCTTGCGCAGGAATATCTTGGAGTCGTGCTCCACTTTGTCGTAGTTCTTCTTCTCCATTTTCTTGACGAACTTAGCACGAAGGCTGAGGCGTGCAGTACCGTAGAATGGTTCATAAGGTATTTGGAAATAGCCGGCGGTGTCAGCCTTCACATTCCCTTCGAACAGGTATGTGTCGCCTTCCTTTAGGTCTGTCGAAGTGTTAAACAGTCGGCAGGTGATTTGCAGCAATCCCTGATCTTTTGTGAAGAGGCTGCGACGAAGTGGCATCGCATTTCCGTAGATGACCATTTTCTGTTCTGGAAGGTATTGCAGGTTGAACTGCGAAGGCGAGAGTACATAATGCCAGTCGTAGCGTCGCCAACCTTGTATCATCAGCAGCAGGTCGAGGGCTTGCTGGTGTTTCTCGTCATTCGATTCGAAGTAGTAATCGGGATTCTCTACAAACCCCTTTATCTCCGACTCTAATAGCAGGTTGGTGAGCACGTTTCCTGTTGCAAATGAGGGGTCGAGCTGATCAGCATCGCGGATAGCGACCGAGAACATTTGTTCTTGAAGGGGAGTACCCTTGGAGTCTGTCGCAATGAGATTGAGTTTTATCTTTTCCAGCGGACGGTACGGGCGGTTGGGAATACCGGCAACGATGACGGTTCCCTTTGCTTCGTCTGTTCTGTTGATGAAGAAGAGACGGTCGGCATATACGTTCCCCTCTTCGTCTGTCAGCACAACTTGGTTCACACCTTCAGGCAGGTCTTCCTGATACATCGCATCTTCCCATTCTGTCTTTCCTCCGATGTTGAATATCTTGATTCTCTTGCCTCGACAGAACACCATCAGCATCAATGCTCTGTTGTCCTTGAAGGTGTTCACTACATTGAAATAGACACCTTCTTCATCCTGCTCTACAGCAAGGCGTGCACCTTCTTTCTTTACGTCAGGCAGTTTGAAATTAAACTTGTGCTCACCGAATTCGAATCGCGCCTTGTAACTCTTGCCGTGCTGAGGGGTGAGAGTGAACATCCCTCGACCTGCGTGTAATGGTCTCAGCGTGTCGATCGCTTCTCCGTCTTCGAGCAGCACACCAGTCACGTTCAAACGCTCCAATTCCTGATTCATTGCCTCCCAAGCCACACGACAGGGATGTCCTTCGATGAGGTTTCCGCTTTCAGGGTAGAACTTTACCTCGAACTCTGGGGTGAGCCAGTTTACCTGGAAATCGCCCATCGTAATCTTTGTCGGCATAATCTTGCGCATGTAGTTCTCAGCACTATCTGGACGGCTATACACAGGGATGACACGCGAGAAGAGGTTGTTGTAGAGACGGTAATTACGCTCCATACCGTCAGGGTCGATGTTGAACCCACTATCGTATTCGTTGTCTTTCTGGACAATCGTCTTCAACTTCTTTTGCTGCTCCTTCTCTTTCATGTCGATTTCTTTGCCCTCATCGTCCAGAAACATATCGATACCACCTTTGAAGATATAAGTAGGACTCGGATCTTCTTTGGGTTGTTGTGTCAGGGCTAATAGCTCTTCATTGTCCACAGGATACCATCCATTCTCCCCATTAGGGGCATACCACGTCTTGGTGTACCATGAATAAATGTGTTCGTACCCGAAGTTCAGCATCCACTTCGTATAGGCACGTATTTCGAAGTATCCTGCGAAGATGGTGTCGTTGATGGCAAACTGCCCGTTTGCCTGTCCGTTCTCGTCTACAACCAGCTGCTGACGTTCCAAGATGTAGCCCTGCTCGTTCAGCAGTTCCACATAGAGTATCTTGCTAAGCGGCTGTGGCGTGTTGTCATCAGCAAGCACTACATAGGCTTTGTACCAAATCGTGTCGCCAAGGAAGTAGCAGTTGTTGTCGAAGTGCAGATACACCTTTTCCTGCACGGGCAACACATTGGTTTGCTTCTTATTCTGTGCAAACAATCCTGTTGTCAGCGATGTCAGCCACAATACACTTATCAATACAAAAGTTTTCATAAAGCTAGTTGTTTTGTGAGGGCAGGAGATGGTTGGTTATTCCCAGTAAAGCTGTTGGCGATTGATGTCCCACTTATGGTCTTTCGGGAAGTCGTCACCCTCCCAGGCTTTCTTGCTGGTCCACTTCTCTGCAGGGTCTGTCCAGAACGGGTCAGTCTCAGGAAGTCCCAATGGAAGGAATGCCAGACTTGTCATATAGAGCGAACCGTTGTTGGTGTACCAGTCAGCAACATTCGGGTGAGGACCTACAAATCCGATTGTCAGGAAGCCTCCTGCGTTATAGTTCTTGCTCAGCGCCTTTGCGGTCTTGGCAGGATTCTCTACCTGGCCGAAGAACATACGGTTGGCTACCGCAGTAATGGCAGCACGAACCTGTCCGTTGTGCAGTTCCTGTGGCAGTTGTTTGCGCCATGCGAGTTGTGCCAATGGCTGCAGTACAGCCATTCGGTAGGGTATGCTTCTTCCCACTACAGGGAAGGTGCCTTCAGGTGAGATGAATCGCTCCAGGATGACCGACCACTTCTGCATACGCTTGCGAACCTCCTGCAGACGGTTTCTGGCTCCGCGGGTCTTGTCGTTGGTCTTGCTGAAAATCAGATATGAGTCGTTCGGGCGTTTTGCTGCAATCATCTCCAGGCACTCCGTGTACATCGGTTGGATGACATACGAGTTGTAATAGTCGAAAGCAAACGAAGGTCCGTCGCTGTAGAGACCGTCACCTATATACCATTCCTCCACCTTGGCCAATGCCAGCTTGATACGGTAAGCATCGAAACGAGCACCGACATACATCAGGAAACTCTCCTCCATCGCTACAAACAGCAGCCAGTTCGTGTAAGGAGGGTCATAGCGGCGAAGCCCCTGAATCTCCTTAATGTAGAGGTCCTTCGTCTCTTGTGGAAGGGGCACCCACAGCGAGTCGTAGCCACGATACAGACCTTCGACTACATACGCACCATCTACGAGCGTCTGACCTCCGTTCTCCCATCCCAGACGGTCGGGCGACTTAGGGTCAACAGCGTTGATGATGGCCTTTCTTGTCCATTCTCTCAACTGCTTACGCTTTGCACTCTCGGGTGTGTCGTCGTCTGGAAGGTTCAGCCAAGGAGCCAAACCGGCCAAGAGGCGTCCGAAAGCCTCCATGTAAGCCACTTTCTTATCGCGGTTGTCCCATGTAGGCGACAACTCCAGGTTCTTGTTTCCTCCAACCGTGTCCATCACTTGCTGAAGTCGTCCCTCAGCCATATTCTTCATGACAGGTTCAGCCATCTGATACATGATGTCTACCCACACTTCACGATCGGTTTTCTGCTTGATGTCTTTCGCATCGAGCGCCATGCATGCCAAGCACGCAATTGCAAGAATTACAAATCTTCTCATATTATTCGTTTTTGTTTATTTCGCCATTCTCATTTCTGTCTCATCATCCGACTTCAGTACCAGGCTGTCTTCCGTCAGGAGCACGATGTCATACTTTTCCGCCTTATCAGCATTGCTCTCCGAGATCGTCAACTGTCCATCGATGATGGCCCATCGGTTGTATGCGGTGTCGAACCCCGTCGAAGCGACACTTCCGTCCTCCTTCAACGTAAACGAATAGCTGTCGGCATCGCCCACACCTTTCCATTCGTTACATAGTGCTGTGAGGTTCACGATGTACTTTGCCGTCAGTTCGCCTTCATGCTCGAAATACTCCATGCTGACGATGTCGCCACAAGCAAGACCTCCCACAGCATTGTTCTCGTAAAACACATACAACGTATCTCCGTCCGTTCTGACGAATTCCAGCGAGTGCATCGACGTACCATCGCCGACACTACCCACCTCACTCTTTGTGTTTCCTATCGTTGCCAGCCCGTCCTTCTCCGTCTCACCCCTTTTGGTCTCCACACACGCAGTCAATCCAAGCAGCACGATGCACACGATAATCAGTTTCTTCATATTCGTTTTCGTAATCACTAAAAATCATTTCGGGGGCAGCTATTTCTCAATCCGATTCACCACCCTGATGGTCGACAACAAGTTGCCCTCCTCGTCTTTCACATCCACGTTCCACACATGAATGGTATGTCCGGCGCTGATCAGCGAACCAAATCCCGTCACATACCCCTCGAACGGAGACATCTGCACATGATTGCCCGACACCTCTATGCCACACACCTTCGCATCCAACCCCGCGACATGCAGCGACCCAGCACCGGCAACCGTCTCTGCCAAAGCGAGATAGGCGCCCCCATGAACGATACCCATGTGTTGACGAGTCGATTTCGAGATAGGCATCTTCACCACCACCACATCATCGTCCGTCGACACAAATCTCATCCCAAGCGCCTCCATCAGCGTGTCCTTCGACAATGCGTTCATTACCTCACACTCTTTTTCTGTAAGCATACCCGTTGTTCCTGTTTATTGCTAATCACTTGCAAAGATAGCAATTATTTACTATTTGACAATTTACTATTTACTATTTTCTTCATTTCACGATTGTTTTTATCCATAATAACGCAAACAATTCTTTTTGTCAAGTCATTTTTCCCCTAATCACTTACTTTTATTTTCGTTCATACATTTATTTACTATTAGACGATTTAATAAATTTCATTTGTTCAATCTTGTTACGACTCGGCATAGTTCAAACTAGTTTGACTCTGCTCTCGCTGCTCCAAGATGTTCCTATTTACTATTGATTTTAATTGATTTATTTACAAATTTCTTAGCCCTGAAGGGGCGAAATAATTTAGGATAGGGCGGAAGCCCTATTTCGTTTTCAACACCCCACCCATCGCCCTGTAGGGGCGAAATATTATGTCTTTCAGATAGGGTTGACACCCTATCCTTTGTTATGTCACCCCTACGGGGTTTCTAGGTTCCCTCGTCCTCCCCCTAGAGGGGGAGTTAGAGGGGGCTTTCTTAGCTCTTCCCCTAAGATAGGGGAAGTACCCGAAGGGGGAAGGAGTATGAAAAACGTAAATAGTTTTAGGTATTATATTAGGTCTTAGTTACCTCTTAGTTACCTCTTAGTTAGGTCTTTTTGTGCGTTTTCTGCTTGTAAGTGTCTAACGGAGAGTAACTTGCGAGTTCTCTATGTTAGGTCTTGAGAAAAACGCAAAAAAATATTTTTTTCCCGTTCCAATAACCCAGCATTATCGGAGAATAACCCACGCTTGCTCGCAGAAAACCGTCCCCTAATTCCTCCGCGAAACTTGTTTACTCCCCCAAATAATTAATGATACATTAAAGAAAGGAGAGCCAAAGCCCTCCTGTCTTTCTTCTACAGCTCTACAGTTCTTAGTTCTTAGCTCTATAACTTTGAACTCTTGACCCCTGAACCTTGAACCGCTTCTCTTGCTTTCCTCTTTATTTCCTCCACCTGCGGTGATGGGATCTTCACTGGTTTCTCGAGGATGACCTGTGCAATGGAGTCGGCTCGAAAGGAATCACCATTGTCTCTATATGTCTGCATCATCCCTTCGAGGGGTGCGAACCGCACAGGGCACATCCACATAGCGTTCTCATAATGTTGTAGGGCATCATTATGTTGCTGCAGATGTCGGTATGTGTCCCCTGCAAGTAGTTCCATGTCATACGTATCCGCATATTGGTGCAGCTGTTGGTATGTACCCAAGACTTCATCCAGTCGGCTCACCTTGTATTGGGCGTACATATACGAATAGAGGAATCTCGGATTGTTGTGGTAATGGCTGGACAGCTTGTCATAGCGGTCTATCACCGCTGCCGTATAATGTCGCTCAACACCTCTGTTGAGTTTTGCCCACTCATGTTCGCAGGTCATTTCCCATATCGTCAGTGCCAGTCCTGCGATGCATACTCCTATCGACGCTACCATTACAGTCTTCCTGTATCGTTGCTGCAGTCTGCGGATTGGTTTTCTCATCATCACGATATATGTCAGTGCCACCACTACCCATGGCAGAGGATACAGAAAAGGATAGCTAGTCATGGAAAACACTAATACAACCGTTAGCGGTAGTGTCATCTGCCCTAACAGCATGTCTTTCTTCCTGTGATAGGTATAATAAGGTATGGCGAACAGCAGCAGGAGCAATATAGGTGCTATGACACCGAAGTCCACCCACAGGTACAGGAACTCATTGAGCGGATGACTGATATCATCAGCATACCATGCTGCCGGACTGTCGGGATGAGACTTGAAGTAGTCTGCCTGCTGCACCATGTATTCCCTTTCAAACCCATGCCACCCGTATCCTGTCAATGGGCGCTCCTCTATCAGCTCCCATGTACGTTCAAGGATGAACTGCCTGCCTCCAGTCGACTCCTGTTTCACAGAGAATACATAAAGCACCACCGCCAACAGCAGTCCGCCACCGATGATTCCGCACCATATCCGCACCACACTTGGTTTCACCCACCGCCTCGCTTCCCGATAAAACATTAGGAGAATGATAACAGCCATGCATACCATCCCTGTCCTGCATCCCGAGAGGAACACCATCACAGCTGCTGCTACTGTCAAGAGCCATAGAGACCCTTTGCCAAAGTATGTTAGCATCTGATGGAAACCACTCCCCCTCAGTCTTCCCCCTTTGGGGGACTGAGGGAGGGGTTGGGGGTGAGTCAGCTTTATCATCGCCACCAGTACACATGTATGTAAAGCAAATCCCGTTGGGTTGTCGAACACCCCCTTGATGACAGGACTTCCCATCGTGATGATGTCAGCTACAAAGGCATAGACGAGATGATATATCAGTACCAACATCACAGCCGTTTGTGAGTAAACCGTCAATTGCTTCCTCTCATGCAACTTACCCTCCCGAATCGGAAGGGTAAGATACACGGCAATTATTACCAGCCCCACCATCACTGTCCCATACCACTTAGGCATCAGCACCTCATCGGTCAGTCCCTGCATGGGAGGCAGGCAGGTGGAGAGGAGAAGGATGATGGGTATAATCAGGAACACAGATCTTTTGAATCCGCTTTTCGCGATTGTCGTTATCAATGGCTTAACTTATATTCATTATAGACGATGTCCACATACTGTTTGCAGTACGGATGAGACAGCATCGCCTTAATCTCTTCCAGTTCTGTTTCGCTAATGTGATGACGGAACACCATGCCGTATGCCTCACTTGCTATCAGCATCTCCATAAAGAAAGTCCTACCCGTCCATCCGGTTATTCTGTTCAGCTCCTCCTGTTGAAGCTCGATAATCTTTCGCCAGCGGTTGGGAGTATTCTCTGGTACTTTACTAATACAACTTTCTATCGGATAAAGTTGGTCTGAATAGCCGAAAGGATCTATGTCACAATACAGCAAAGAGACATCTTCAGGGTCTAAGTATTTCAGGTAACTATAGTCTGCCTTGTCAAGCATGGCCTTGTACCGATTTTTCTCATCCTCCTCTCGGGCATCTTCGTATTTGTTTTTGACGAAGACATCCACATTTGACAATTGATTGATGTAGAAAGACTTGACACTATTAAGGTATAGTAGCGTCTCGTATGGCGACAGCCGGTAGTGCCAACATACATAGTCAGCATATTCCATTGCTTTTTCGAAATCTGCTTTCAGCATGCTGCAATGTTGTTCGTAACTGTAACTAGCAAAACCATCTGTTAGATTACCAAAGTATTTCTGCATGTTAAAACATGTAATGGGAATCCACGGACAATTGGCCAATCTGTTATATGCTTCCCTGCCGGAATGATTGGTGTAGGATATACCCTTACCCTCATGGATGCCATTCATTTCCACAGAAATCCTGTCACCTGGACGGACATATATAAACCCTGCATTAAAGTTGGAACTCATCAGGCGAGCATCACGCAGTTGAATCATCTGAGGAGTATACATCTTGAATTTAGCGCTAAAATGTCCTGATGCATCAATAGAACTGTATTTTGTTGATTCTTCTCTTAAATACGGACGAGGAGCCTCAGAATGACAATATACCTGAGTAAGGATATTTCCGTCGGAAAAGTGAATAATTCCCTCTATCTCTGTATCCTGCATCTTGAAATGCCGAAAATCCGTTTCTGTATTATCTGCCCTTCCTATTGCCTTCGGGATGTTCAACTGTACGTTTGAATCGTGTAGGCCATAAACCCCAAACGAACCAGGGCATATGATGTCCAATGCGCAATTTGATTCTTCTATAGGGGGAAACTTAATGGTAAAATTCAACTGTTGTCCTTTCGTGAGAACATATAAGGAATCAAACTTGATGCCATTTGTTTCGATGGCATGATATCGTTCACCTTTATCGTCAACAAGATAAATGCCATGACCGATTTTAAATGTAGGTCCTGCTTGCTTGGTCGTTTTAAAAGACACGCAAGTCATGTCTTTATCAAACGTTATTTTCGTCACTTCTGTTCCTGTAGTGTTAGAATACAGATATGATAACTTGGTAATACTTTTAGCATGAGCAATTGCCGAAAGTATAAATAATATACATAATAATCTACTTTTCATATACGTCTATACTTGTTTTTATAAACTATCATCTACATGATGATAATGTACTTTGTCCGTTATATTTACAGAATATGTTGTGTGAGACGTTGTTCCTATCTCTGTCCTACTTGCTTCAGTACCATCTGAGTTGTATTCAATGTAATAACACGTGATTGTATAATGATCAACTACGATATAACTATAGGTTTGACTTAAATATGGTTGATACGTTGTCTGTCCACAGCCTATAACATATTGAGGTAGTTCAAGTGTGCCAGATGGGGTAGCAATATGAACAGTAGGAACATTTTTTATATTCAATGAACAAGATGCATGTACATTAGGATTGGTTGGATTTAGGACGTTATTATACGTCCATTGAACGGTTGACTCTATTTCAAATGTTACTATATCAGAAAATTGGGCGTTGAAAGTATTCGTTGCTTCACCTGCGTCTAATTCATACCATTCTGTTATTGTACCTTCCACACCTCTTCCCATTTCTCTTTCTGCACGAGTAGTTAATTCATTACCAGAGTAATAATCATAGTCCTCATCTGCAGAACAAGATGCATAAATCGTAATACCAATCACTGCAGCTACTGCTATCAGCAGTGCATACATCCCTTTGAGTTTGTTTAATCTTTTCATTTTCATTGATGTTGAAAGCAACTTTTCAGTTGCAAAATTAATAATAAATTATGAATTATACTATAAAACTTCTGTTTTTTCATCTTTCTTTACCCCATAAACCTTAACTATCTTAGCTCTATAACTTTGAACTCTTGACCCCTTAACCCTTAACCGCTTCTTTTGCTTTCCTCCTTATCTCCTTCACCTGTGGTGAGGGAATTTTCACTGGTTTCTCGAGAATCTCATTTGCTAACAGTCTGGCATTTATGGTGTCGCCAGTTTGCTGATACAAGTCCATCATCGATTCCAAAGGGATGAACCTGCTGGGTATCATGTCCGATGCATGACGATATGCTGTGATTGCCTGTTTACTCTGACCGCAATGTTCCAAATTGTCTGCAAGCAATAATTGGACATCATAGTCGTTATATACCTTCATACACACCTTAGTTAATGCCAAGCTTTCTTTATATCTTTCAACGTAGTTCAATTCTGCGGCATAATTATACAAAAACAACGGATTCCAATCCATCCATGGCATCATCTTCTCGTAATGCGGTAACATCCGCTCTGTCTGCCCAGCGATACAGCGTCTTGACATTTCTGCCCACTTCAAGTTTTGGTACAGCATACAGCCAGTCCCTAAAAGTGATACAAACAAGATACATGATATTACATAACGAACGCCCTTTCCTATAGTCAAATATCTGATAGGTATTGCCCCAATAACAAGAATAAGGGTCATGAACCATATAACCGCATAATGATAAGGATATGAGAACATACACATAACAACACTTGCCCCTATCATTGCTATCCCGACAGAACGGAACGGACCGTCTTGTTTCCACAGGCTTTTAATAAGAAAGACCAAGACCGCCAAAGCCATAGCCAAGCCGATTATACCAAATCGGACAGTAAGCAGGATGTATTCGTTGAAGGGATGTGTGATGTTGTCGGCAAGCATCCTATAAGGGGAATCAGGATGAGTAACCATGTATGCAGCCTGATAGTCCATATAGTTGGCATGGAAACCATTGGTGCCAAAACCAGTAATCGGTCTTTCTGCAATCATATTACAACAGACTTGCCATACCAACAAACGACCGTCAGCAGACGCAGGTTTCATCTTATATAGCAGGAATACTCCAGCAATGAAAACCAAAGCAATCACAAATAGGATTATCCGATGTTTTTTGAGATACTGTATCATCTTTGTTTCTAATGCAAGTATCACAGCTAAAGCAACCAATGCCGCCAAAAATCCACATCTCGAACCAGACAGCACAATAGACATGATTATCAATAAGGAAGAGATGATAGCCAGAATTCTTATCGGCCATGATACTTTATTGTGCAAACTGAGGTATAGCGAAAACTGCAAGCAGGAACATTGAACCGCTGTATAGCCTGCCGGATTCTCAAAGGCTCCGGTAATCGGAAAGATGGTATGTGAAGGAATAATGATAGCATATTGAAGTATTCCATGCAAAGACAATGCCAATCCAATGAGGGATACACCTATTCCGAACCATTGTGAATCAAGTCCTTGACGCAGGGAGAGAAATCCTTTGGGAAATAGACTGCAACTTATGAACAGCAGCAAAGATGTCACAAGAACGAAATAGAATTTGCCGTCATTTATCTCATCGTAGAAATATCTGGAGGTAAACCATGTTCCCCCAGATATGATCAACAATAAGATTGCTGTTGTGATTTGTTGCACGCTCAACACGCCTCTTTAATACTTAAACTCTTTGTCGAACTTTATATACTTACTTATCTCCTCAACATAGTCATCAATCGTTTTACCATTAAAGCAAGAAATAAAAGTAAGCATCGCTACAGAACGGTTTCCTTCTTTATTATAGAATTCTATGCCATAACATTCATCATAATATGCATGTAAGTTTTGATTCGTCAAAGCATTTCCACATAGTACTTTCGCCAAATTTGGAATCCTTACTACACAAATTGTGTCGGCGTTTGTACGTTCTTTAATTTTGACATTTCCTAAATATTTTATATACTGTCTGGAACATTCATTTCTCATTTTTTCTACCTTTGTTGGATTGTTATATTGATACCATTTAGAAGATGGAATGTCACAATTATTATATAAAATTCCACTGAAGAAGGGTTCGTACTTTCGTGTAGGCATTGTGGAATCATGTATGGGCTTCCTTAATAAGGGAGTCATGTAAACATAATACCGTGTATTCTTATTACCCAAAGCTATCCCACACATGAATGTATCCCATGTTTTACTTTCATCAGGCAATCCAAACTCAAAAACAAAGGGTTGTTCTGTAATGATTGATGCGTAATCCACAGGAAAACTAATGCTGACTCCATACCATTCCTTATATTTCTGCTGATAGTCTGAATAATCTTGTGCCGAAACAATCATTGGGAACAAAAGAAACGGCATTAACATAATAATCTTTACATTATTCATAACTCTAATATATTTAAAAAACTATAAGACCATATTACTGAAATGGGTAAATTGATGTTAATTCTGTTGAATACACAGATTTTCCTGTCTCTCCAGAACAATAATCGTCATAATAAATAACCCTTTTATTTGGATTGTTCACATCTGGATTGCAATAGGTTACGTTCACAGCATGATCAATTACTCCATTTTGGTAAATTAGAGCTACACAATAATTCATAAAGGTTGGATTAGTATATGTTAAAAGTTGTGTAGGAAGATATGAATGTACAAGAACAAACTTCCGAATAATTGGACCTACAAGATTACTGTTCACCCCACCTTGAGATTGCCAATTATGACAATAATGGTTACAGGTATCTACAGCCGTTGCATAAGTTGGCGCACCTTGTCCCATGTGGCTTATTGCCATTGGAACACAATTCGAGTATACAATCGACCCCTCTCCTCTCATCATTTTCTTTCTGGCTTTCCCTTCATAGGTCTTACTGTTAATAATTCCATTCGTGTATTCAAACATGCCAATTATGCGATTGTACAAAGAATCAGAAATGTTGATTTGCTTTCCACTTGATGCATTGAATTCATAGCAATGTTTAGTCTCAGAAAAAGAGACACCTATTCTCCCTATTGCTTTGGTTAATATATCATAATCTTTTGAAGACCACTCTTTTGAATTATACGTGGATAATGTCAAATACTCAGACATGTCCTTCTTCTCTGCTCGTGTGTTTTCTGTCAATGCGCACTCTTCATCAAATCCCCAGAAATCACCATCTGCAGAACATGAACCATAAATAGTAATACCAATCACTGCAGCAACTACTACCAGTAGTGCATACATTCCTTTGAACTTGTTTAATCTTTTCATAATTTTTGTAATTAATTGATTAATGTTGTTGTTATTATTAAAATTGCATTAAATAGCCTTCTCCTGTTTCTTCGTTCTGAGTAATGAAACCGAACGGACTTCCTAACACATCATCGAAAAAGACCGTCCATTTGGGCACCTTTACATCAAACAGATGGAAGTCTGGACGGAACCCCTTGCTTCGCAGCGACTCCTCAAACACTTTGTATTCTCCCGTTTTGGGATTGAATCCCCATAATATCGCCTCACCTGTTACCGAATGCCATTTGTTATCCATGTCCCAGTACCATGTGGTCATGTTGCGCTTCAACTCTGCCTCCTTCACTTTGTCACGGTAGGCAAGACGGAACAGAACTGTGTCACCTGAGCAGTCATATAGCCTAATCCTGTCATTCACGTTCTTGAGGCCTTCATTTCCAATGATAGTAAATGGAGTGCCTACTGTACGGATGGTATCACCATCTGCATAACCTAACCTATACCATTGTCGGATGGTGGCATTCTGGAACTTTACGCTATCACCACATACATGTCCCTCGCGTACAGGCTGCCAATGCCAGTCGTGGAAGCGGCAAAGGAACAGATATGGATAAGGCTTCAAACTGTCTGGTATGGGAAGGGCAAAGTCGTATGTCTTGCATAACAGACAGGTAACATCTGAATGTGTAACAGGTAGAGCGAGCTGTTGTACCATCGCATTAGAGGCATAGGTCTTAGCCAACCGCTGCAAATCTGCATTAAGCTCATAGTCATACTCCCATACTCTCCATGCCGCCATCGTATCTTTAGGCGCACCCATATATATCAGTGTATCACCGACGCTAATACGGAATGCTCTGTCAATACCATCCACTTTAGGGAACAATACAGAAGAATGAGTGACTTCCGTAAATCGCCAATGAATTTCAATCATGGAACAAGGAATGCCACAGGCACGCATAACAAGGGTAGTGAAGTGCGCACAGTTGAGACACTCAAGCCAATGCAACTTCATCATCATATCATAAGATAAGGGATAGCGGTTCAACAGGCCCATACTCCCTCCGTACTCCACATCGCGCCGGATACATCGCATGAGATAATTGATTACATCGGGCAAAGAAGTCGGATCTGCAACAGAATCGATGATAGAGGTCTCATAACGCTTTTTGAAAAACTTACGCCATGAGGATAGTTCTTCATCCGCATTTCTATATGGAAGGATGTATTTGCAGAAATCGTTGAAAGGAATATCTTTCGACCATGGTTTGTTCCATGAGTCGAAAGCAAGGTCTATGTTTTCGCGTAAGAAAGAATCAGTAATGGTGTCTATATCGTATACAGGAGAATCAGATACTATACTGTATCCACAACTATCGATATATGCCTTGAATACAGAATCTTTGTTCGTCTCTGGCCTGTCGAGCACATCTGTATATGAAATCTCAAACGGCTTATTAAAATGACGGCTCACACCATAATGCCATTTGGCATTATCTCTTAGATACTGAGCTGCCAGCATCTTCAACGTATCTCCAGACTGACGGTAATACTCAACAGTACGTTCAAAAGCTGACTCCTCCTGCACCGAAGTACAGGAAGAGAGAGCTAACACAATTACTACAATTGTACTCAGTCTATTCATGTAAATTAGTATTGTCTTATGTTATTATTCTCTTTTTAAATTGAATATTTTTCTCGATGAATTGGCTAAGAACTGATATTCCTGATAATAATCAGAGGGAGTTCCCGTCATGATGACACCCTCAAATCTTTCCCTCGCGGATAACAGTACAAGCTCGACTTTATAGGTTCCAAGCTGCAAGTCAGCAATTCTGGTGGTTGCATCATTACACGTACTACTTATTTCACAAGTATCTGTCAAAATTGGCGTTGTCATTTCGACTTTTGTAATGCGAATAATCACCTGACCAGTATATTCACTTATCGGAATATGTAGATAATCCGAATCATAATACCCGGTCATCGTTTTGAGGGGTTGTTCCCGAATCATCATGCTATTTCGAGCATAAGCGGATAGTATCATACAAATACCAATCAATATAGAAATTGTTAGTTTCTTCATTATTCGGCTTTTTGTCATTTGCGAATTTCAAACGTTAATTCCCGTTCATTTCATCGGAATCTTATTTCATTCAATCTCGAAGTATCCTTCGTAGCCTTCGTTGTTGGCTAAATAGATGTCCACTCGATATGTGCCATGTGAAAGAGCTGAGATGTCTATTTCAACCGAGTTGTTCGTAGCAGAGACATGTTCTAGTGTCTGCAGAACTGCTTGGTTTGTAAATGTGTTGACTACCGCTACAAGCATCACTCCACTAAAGTCCGTCACGTCTATAAATAAGGTGTCGGATGTGTAAGTAGCGGAGACAGGGAGTTGATCATTCCCGTTTGTAAGACCTTCTGGACCACTGGTTGATCCACCTTTAATTATTATTTCAATGGGAATCTTTGGTGGCGTTCCATGTCCCGAACTATTTCCGTTTCCACCATTTTGTGCGTTTACATTAACGAATGCTAAACAAATGAGCATCGCAAAAATCAAATACTTTCTGTTCATAATTCTTAATTTTTTTGTTAGAAATGAAACTAATTATGATTTCCAAGTGCAAAGGTAGGTAGTTTGTATGTATTGTGCAATTTTTTGAGGGATAAGAATTTGGGGAGCATTCCAACGTGTAAAAACATAGCCCACAGAATGCCGTGGGCTTGTTTTTGATGCGCAAAAAAAGGTTCTCTTAGAGAAGAGGGGGGATATTTCTGTTAATAACTACCTTGAAATCGGTGCTTTCTTAGTGTGATTCCTGGTAAAATCATATTAGAATCGTGCAATGATGTCATTAAAACTCGACTGCGGATCAGAGATGTCAAAAACAGTACGTTTGCATTCCTGGTGTTTTTTCTTAATAGTTACTTCTGCCAAACACATAAAAGAAGCTACCTGTTTGCGATTCAATCCCATACGACTTAACAGACAGAGATGATACTGTTCATCGGTAAGCCTAGGGAATTTCTTCTTGAGTCTGCAGGCAAATCTATCAGAACATGAGTCGAGCAAATACTCTACATATCTCCAATCATGGTCGTCTATTTGATGGATTCGAATCTTATCGCTAACAATTTGTTTGTACAAGTCAGATTGACCAATAGTATATTGTTGCAGTCGGGTAATAACCTGTTGGCTTTCTGATGCTATCTTCTGCCTCTTCTCTTTCTCATTAAGATACAACTGTTTGAGTACACTTATCTCTTGCTCGTATTGCTGTTGCCTGATTTTGAATTCTTCCGTGCTCGTGTCCTGTCGTTTCAGATGTTGTAATTCATTTTGTTTTTGTTCCAACAATTGCTGATACTGTTTTAGTGTATGTTCGTTTTGAGCAACTTGTTCGTTAATCTGGTTAATGCGAATTTGATATTCTGAAATGAGAGTTTCGCTCGACAGCAGGCGTCGCTTATATTTCTCTTTTAAACGGTTGATGTACCTTCTGATTTTACGATATGAGACAAGAACCAAAATTACAAGCCCCAAAAAAATGATGATAAAGCTATAAAGCAATGTCTGGTTGTGATGGGAAAGGCGTTCATTGGCAAGTTCCTCGTCAAGAAGATTATTATAATACAAGTCTTTTTGGTGTTGAGACTCACTGAATATATTGACTACTGCTTGGTAGGTGGAATCAGAATATGCAATGGCAGACGGAGTGTCGTGTAGTTGCATTGCAATTTGTGATAACTTGCGGTAAACGACATATTGCATTTTGGGGTTAGAAGAATGAATGCTTAACAAGGTAGTTTCTGCCTGTTCTATGGAATCACAGGCAAGATAGCTATCTGCCAAAGAAAACAAGGAAGCGTCGCGTGTTTGCTCAGTCAGGCCATGCATGCCTTGCTTTGCCAGTTCAAGGGCTTTCGGGTAGTCTTGTGTATAGTAATAACAATCGGACAAGCGGCGAAGTGATTCATATTGCTGTATTTCCAACTGTAGGTCACAAGACAACTGATATGCTTCTTCTGCACAGTTGAATGCGGAATCAGCAAGATCCGCAACTAAATAGTCGTTGCTCAAAGAATTCAGAATTGATATGTAGTTAGCAGGCTTATCCTTACACCTATTATATATATTTAAAGCCTTTTTCCTCAACTGAATAGCTGATGTTATATTACTCCACTTCATAGTTGTCGCAAAGTAATTATGTGCTAAGTAGCATGTACGCCAGTCCTCCACCTGCTCCGAGCAGCGAATAGCTTCACGATAGAGGTCCTCTGCCCGTTTCGTACTATCGCGTGATGCCTCGAAACGAGCAAGATAGAAGGCACTGCGTCCCAAACGACGGATGTTCTCGTCCGTCTCACCCTGCTCCTTATAATACTCATAAGCAGGACGAATCAAACTATCGGCAGTCACTCCCTTTCCTGTCATGGCATCGGTCATGGTACGCAGCAGACCGTAGAGGGAACGGACTCTCTCACCGCTCTCCCCTAAAGGGCGAGAGCTAATAGAATCCAGAAACATGCCCGCACTGTCAGGGTGCTCAGGCAGATATGCCTCTGCTCGCTCCAGCACAGGCATCACCTCCCTGTCACCCGTACAGGATGCAAGGAGCAGGAAAAATACTGATATGTATAGTACTATCTTCATATCAGTTGCAAAGATACACATTTCTGAGGAAACTACCAAACAATATTGCTAAAAAACACACAGAATTGAAGGTTGACAGTTATTTAACCTCACACAGATTACACGGATCACACAGATTTTTGATCCCTAAAATACCCTAAAATAGCAAAATGTCCCTAAAACTGTTCTTACAGATGACAATCATGCTGATTGCTTTGTTGAAGAAC
>CACZXN010000013.1:52492-53855 GCA_902785075.1 uncultured Bacteroidales bacterium
ACTCATTTTCAAGATTCTTCTTATAAAATGAAACTAATCATCTGTAAGAACCTATTCATTTTCGTTGGTTTCGTCTTTTTCGCATTTTTCGGGATTAAATGAATAATTAATGATCTAATTAACGGTAATTAATGTTCAAGAACGTCAATTATCAACTATCAACTATCAACAGGGTTTTGGGTTGCGGGATTAAACGATTTGTGTGTTTTGACGGTCAAAGAGATGTGAATTGGAAGCTAAGAACGGCCCCCGAGGGCAGAGGTAAGATGGAAGATGGAAGAACGATAACGATAACGAAGAACGAAATACAGCCCCCCTCTAACTCCCCCTCTAAGGGGAGGAAGAGCTAAGAACTTGAAACTAAATAAGAATAATAGCATGAAAAAGATTTTATGGTTGGTGTTTCTGACGATGGGAATTGTCGTCAATGCACAAAATGAGTGCGTGATCAGTGTTGAGAGCAAAAAGCCCTCGGGTATTATCGACGAGATGTTGTATGGCCAGTTGTTTGAACATATTTATTTCAGTGCGAACAACGGTGTGTGGCAGGAGTTGATTCAGGAACGTTCGTTCGAACCTGAGCAGTATCCTGGCATCCATCCGCGTGATGGGTATTTCGACGGATGGTTTATGGATGACGAGAGGGTGTTGCATTCACCTACGCGTTACGAGCAGCCGTTGAAGATTGATAGCATCAACACTTGTGACTTCGACCTGACGATGGATGTCAACTGGCGTTCGTATAAGCTGGCAAGACGTGCTTGGAGCGGTGGTCTGATGGACATCCGTTTTGCTTTCCGCAACAAGAAGGACGGCACACCTTATTATATACGCATACACGACCCATATTACGAGGGGCGTACGTTCACTCCGGCTCAGACTCAGTCGCAGATTGATGCGGCTAATGAGGCTGCTGCCCGTGCTGCCCTACAGCAGCAAAGCTCGACTGCCGATTTCTCCATCTGCTCGATGGAGGTGCGTGAGTCGCAAGGCTTTGGTGGACGTCCTGGTCGCAGGATGAGTACGCTTACACCTTTGGTTTCTGCTCCAGCCACTAAGGAGCAGGTGAACGAGGAACAACGGTGGCATAAGCTGCGTATCGAGAGTCGTGGAAGCAAGGCTACTGTCTATTGGGACGATAAGGCGGTGGTGAGCTACGATGGATTGGAGAAGGCTGACCGCAACTTCGTGACTTTCTGGGTCAATTATACGGAGGCTACTTACCGCAACATCAAACTGACTGCCGCTGATGGCAAGGTGCTGTTTGAGGGCACACCTGGTGATGTAAAGATTCCATCGGTCGCTCAGCAATGGACAGCCTTTGGCGAGGGTGGCAAGTATCGTCTGATTAAGGATGATGCCG
>CACZXN010000014.1 GCA_902785075.1 uncultured Bacteroidales bacterium
ACTATTTCGAGTTCTACGACGAAGTGTTCGACAGAATCGGTAAACTGCAGATTGACGAAGGTCTGCTTGACGAACCAGATGTAGAGATTCAAGACCCTGACGACCTCTACGAAATGGACATCAAAGACATCCCCGACGAAGAGGACGATAACGACAACTATATTTTCTAATGAACAACGGAACGCTATTATGGGTAGATGATGAGATTGAACTGCTGAAAGCATACATCATCTTCCTCGAGAAAAAAGGATATGAAGTAATCACTGCCACCAATGGAAGTGACGCAATCGACATGTGCTCCGAACGGACATTCGACCTGATATTCCTCGATGAGAACATGCCAGGCCTCAGCGGCTTGGAAACCCTAACACAGATAAAAGAAATCAACAGCACTATTCCTGTCGTGATGGTGACAAAGAGCGAAGAGGAGAACATCATGAACCAAGCTATCGGATCAAAGATTGCTGACTACCTCATCAAACCCGTAAATCCGAATCAGATATACCTCACCATAAAAAAACATCTCCACAAGAAAGACCTGGAGGCAGAGGTGATGGACACCAGCTATCGTCAGAACTTCGGAAAGATAGGCATGCAGATCAACGACTCATACAGCTTAGATGAATGGAAGGACGTGTATCGTAAACTTGTGTATTGGGAGTTGGAACTCAGTACGACGAACAGCGACATGACCGAGATGCTGAAGATGCAGAAAGCCGAAGCCAACCAAGGGTTTGCAAAATTCATCAAGCAGCATTATATCGACTGGATTACCCATCCGGAACAACGCCCGCTGATGAGTCCTGATATCTTCAAACAGAAAATATTCCCATTACTGAACAATCAGGAAAAAGTGTTCCTCATTGTATTTGATAACTTCAGATACGATCAATGGCGCGTACTCAGTCAAGAACTGGCTAACGAGTTCACCTTCGATGACGACCTCTACATCAGCATCCTACCAACAGCCACACAGTATGCCAGAAATGCCATCTTCGCAGGACTCATGCCAATTCAGATTGCAGATATGTTCCCCGAATTATGGGTTGACGAAGATGAGGAAGAAGGTAAAAACCTCAACGAAGCCCCCCTGATTGAAACCCAGATACAGCGCTATCGTCGACACGACACTTTTTCATATACCAAAATCAACAACTCAGTAGAGAGCGAACGACTGGTACAACAATTCCACACCTTGCTCAACAACGACCTAAACGTCATTGTGGTGAACTTCATCGACATGCTTTCACATGCTCGAACGGAATCGAAGATGGTGAGAGAACTTGCTTCAGACGAGAACGCCTATCGTAGCATTACGGCATCGTGGTTCCGTCATTCGCCACTACGCGAACTGTTCACATTGCTCTCGCAAACAAATGCAAAAGTCATCATCACCACCGATCATGGAGCTATCAAAGTGAGCAACCCGACGAAAGTGATTGGAGACAAGAACACCAATACAAATCTGCGCTATAAATTGGGCAAAAACCTCAACTATAATAAAAAAGAGGTGTATGAGATGAAGGAGCCGCAAAAGGCACTATTGCCGTCACCCAACCTCAGTACGACATATATTTTTGCCACGAACGATGACTTCTTCGCATATCCTAACAACTATAACTATTACGTAAACTACTACCGAAATACATTCCAACATGGAGGTATCAGCATGGAAGAAATGCTAATCCCCTTGATCACAATGGAAGGAAAGAAAAGAAGATAAAGATGCATATTACGATTTCATCAATAGAACAAATACAAGAGGCTGCCCACCAGTTTATTGAAGCGATGGGCAATCGGAAACTGTTTGCCTTTTACGGAAAAATGGGAGTAGGTAAGACCACTTTCATCAAGGCCATTTGCGAACAGATGGGTGTGACTGACGTAATTAACTCTCCGACTTTCGCAATTGTAAACGAATATTTGGATCGGGACGAACGACCCATCTATCACTTCGATTTCTACCGCATCAGAAAACCTGCCGAAGTGTTCGACATAGGATTTGAGGACTATATCGGGAGCAACGCATGCTGCTTCATGGAATGGCCCGAGATGATAGAAGACTACTTACCAGAAGAAACGGTCAAAGTCACAATGGAAGAGCAAGATGATGGTAGCAGAATGGTGACTATTGATGATTGAATTACGAACAACAGAAAAAACGGCTTAGACGAATATGGAAGACTTCGTACACTTACACGTACATACAGAATACTCTATCCTTGATGGTGCATCGAAGATTAGCAAACTGATAAATAAAGCCATCGCAAACAACATGCGCGGCTTTGCTATCACCGACCATGGGAACATGTTCGGAGTGAAAGAATACTTCGACACCTGCAATAGCATAAACGAGAAACGGGAAAAAGAAGGCTTGGAACCATTCAAGCCTATCTTCGGATGTGAAGTGTATGTAGCCGCTAATAAAAAAGAAGGACGAGACAAAGATAAAGACTATAAGCGTTATCACTTGATATTGCTGGCGAAGAACGAGCAAGGATACCACAACCTTATCAAATTGGTCAGTCGAGCTTGGGTTGACGGTTTCTATGGCAAGCCTCGCACAGATCACGATGACTTGATGAAATATCACGAGGGTATCATCTGTTGCTCGGCATGTATAGCCGGTGAGGTTCCTGCCAACATCCTTCGCGACAATATTCAAGCGGCACGCGAGACCATTAAATGGTACAAGAGTGTATTTGGAGACGACTATTACATCGAACTTCAACGCCACGAAGTGAAAGACCCTAATCAGTTTGCCAACCGCGAGACGTTCATCCTACAACAACGTGCGAACAAAGTCATGATAGAGCTGGCAAGAGAATATGGGGTAAAACTGATCTGCACGAATGATGTCCATTTCGTGAACGAGGAGGACGCAGAGGCACACGATCACCTACTCTGTCTGTCTACGGGAAAAGATTTAAGTGACCCTACCCGACTTGTCTATTCAAAGCAAGAGTGGTTCAAGACGAAGGAAGAAATGAACGAAATCTTTGCCGATATCCCAGAAGCGCTAAGCAACACCATTGAGATATTGGACAAATGTTCGACATACAATCTTAACTCCGACCCAATCATGCCATTCTATCCTATTCCCGAAGACTTCGGAACGGAAGAACAATGGCATCAAAAATTCACGGAAGCAGACCTATACAAAGAGTTTACGAGCGATGAAAACGGGGAAAATCAGCTTTCTCCAGAAAAAGGTGAAGCAAAAATACATAAACTGGGCGGATACGAAAAGATATATCGTATCAAATTCGAAGCCGATTATTTGGCAAAGTTAGCATACGAAGGCGCAGAACGAATATATGGCAAACCGCTCAGTCAGGAAGTGGACGAACGAATCCGTTTTGAATTACACATCATGAAAACGATGGGATTTCCAGGGTACTTCCTCATTGTTCAAGACTTTATCAATGCTGCCCGGAACAATTTGGGCGTTTGGGTGGGTCCTGGTCGTGGTTCGGCGGCAGGTTCTGTTGTCGCTTATTGTTTAGGCATCACACGAATCGACCCTTTGAAATACGACTTGCTGTTCGAAAGATTCTTGAATCCCGATCGTATTTCCCTGCCAGATATCGATACCGACTTCGATGATGACGGACGAGGAAAGGTGCTGCAATGGGTAATGGACAAATACGGACATGAGAACTGTGCGCATATCATCACATACGGAACGATGGCGACAAAGAACTCTATCAAGGATGTAGCACGTGTGGAAAAATTACCTTTAGACCGTACCAATCAATTATGCAAAGCTATTCCTGAACGTCTTCCCGAGGGAGTGAAGATGAATCTACCCAATGCCATTAAATACACTCCAGAGTTGCAAGAGGCAGAGTTCTCTGTCGATCCGCGTGAATCGAATACCATCAAATATGCTAAGACGCTCGAGGGAACTGTACGCAACATCGGTATTCATGCCTGCGGATTCATTATCTGTCGTGACCCGATTTCGGATCATGTACCTATCAGTACTGCAGAAGACCCTGATTTCCCAGGTATAAAGACGGCTGTGACACAATTTGACGGACACGTCATAGAAACAACAGGACTGATCAAGATGGACTTCTTGGGTCTAAAGACCTTGTCGGAGCAGAAAGAAGCAGTTAAGAACGTTAAATTAACACGAGGTATTGATATCGACCTTGATAATATACCCATCGACGATGAACTGACCTATCAGCTTTATCAAAAAGGGCAGACAGTGGGTACGTTCCAATTTGAATCTGCAGGTATGCAGAAGTACTTACGAGAGCTACAGCCCACAGTTTTTGAGGACTTGATAGCGATGAATGCCTTGTATCGTCCAGGTCCAATGAAGTACATACCTCAGTTTATCAATCGTAAGCATGGACGTGAAGAGATTACTTATGATATACCGTGTATGGAAAAATACCTAAAGGACACTTATGGCATTACAGTATATCAAGAGCAAGTCATGCTACTATCAAGACAGTTGGCAAATTTCACTCGTGGAGAAAGTGATGCCCTCCGTAAAGCGATGGGTAAGAAAAAGATAGACATCGTCAACGAGATGAAACCAAAGTTTATCGAAGGTGGCAAGAAGAACGGTTACGATCCAAATGTCCTTGATAAGATCTGGAAAGACTGGGAGGACTTTGCCAGCTATGCTTTCAACAAATCTCATGCAGCATGTTACTCATGGGTAGCCTACCAAACAGCTTACCTGAAGGCACATTACCCTGCAGAATTTATGGCTGCGCTGTTAACCCGTCGTCGTGATGACATTAAGGAAATCACGAAGCTGATGGACGAATGCAAGTCAATGGGTATCGATACGCTAGGTCCTGATATCAACGAGTCGTTTGTTAACTTCGGTGTAAATCAGCAGGGCGAAATACGTTTTGGATTAGCAGCAATCAAAGGAGTAGGAGAAGGGGCGGCAAAAGCCATCATTGATGAACGCAGTCAAAACGGACCATTTAAAGACGTGTTTGATGTTTTCGAACGCGTCAACCTCAATACTTGCAACCGCAAATGTCTGGAATGTCTCATTTGGGCAGGAGCATTCGACTCTTTTGGCCTTCAAAGGGAAGCATTCTTCTCTCTATCATCTACAAACGAATTGTTCTTAGATACCCTCATTAGGTATGGAAACAAATTCCAATCAGACAAGTCGGAAGCAAGTTTCGGCCTTTTCGGAGCAATGGAAGTAGAGACGGTACATCCTTCATTACCTCGTGAGGTAGTAACCCTAAGCGAAATAGAACGTCTAAATAAAGAACGTGATTTGGTGGGTATTTACATGTCGTCTCATCCGCTTGACGAATATTCTTTTATTATCGAACACGTCTGCAATACAGAACTTGAGGAATTGACCGACTTAAAAAGTCTGCAAAGCAAATCAGAAATCACATTTGCTGGAATCGTCACAAACATCACTACAGGTACGAGTGCCAAAGATGCAAAGCCATACGGTCTTGTAAAAATAGAAGGTTTCAAAAGTTCACATGTCCTGAAACTATATGGGAAGAAATGGGTGAGCACCCGGCATCTGTTCCATGTTAATGAGGCTATCTTTGTTCGTGCCCAAGTCGTTCAACCTTGGAAAACGTCAACCTATCTGGATATGGTGATTAATTCTGTAGATTTATTGGCAGAAGTGAAAAACCAACTACTGGAGCAACTCACACTCACCATCAGCTTGGAAAACCTAACAATGGAATTGGCTAGCGAACTTATAAATCTGACAGATAAATATAAAGGTAATACCAAATTGAAGTTCGCTATCAACGAACCAGGGAACAGAACGATAGAGCTGAAAACCGATCGGGCAATTGAGGTAAGCAAAGAATTTGCACATTATATCAATAACCATTCTGATGTAATCGAGCTACAAGTAAATTGAATGTTTAATTACCATAAAACTGACATAATATGACACGTTCTAAACTCAACAAAAAACAGCTGAAAGAAAAAGTGGTCGGCTTCTTGTCAAGTCGCCCTCGAGAGACCTTCACACTTAAGCAGTTATTCAACTCACTGAGACTTACGACTCATCCGTTGAAGATACTATGTGTCGATGTTCTGAACGAACTGATTGATGAGGAACAGATATTCCGAAACTACGACGGAGAGATTGGCTTCAACGGCAAGACTAATCAGGTAACAGAAGGTGTGTTTAGATGTCTGGGCAAACGACGCAATTTGGTTGAGACCTCAGAAGGACTGTCTATTTTCATCAATGATGACGATACCCTCCATGCTTTGAACGGAGATAAAGTGAAGGTGACAATATTTGCCACAAGGAAGAAATCCGATCGATTATATGGCGAGATAATCGAAATCATAGAACGTAGCAACAAGCCAATCGTAGGAGTATTGCAAATTAATCATGGAGTTGCATTCCTGATTCATCCAGATGGTTCATTACCTTATGATGTATTTATTCCAGAAAGCCAATTAAAGGGAGGAAAGAACGGCGACAAGGCATTGGTTCAAATCATCGACTGGCCAGACAACACCCGTAACCCAATTGGAGTGGTTAAAGAAATCTTCGGAAAAGAAGGTGAAAACGAAACAGAAATGCATGCCATCCTTGCAGAATATGGATTACCCTATTCCTACCCCAAGGAAGTGGAACGATATGCTGACAAAATCAGTGATGTCATACCTGCTGAGGAATATGCAAAGCGAGAAGACTTCCGCAATGTTACGACCTTCACTATCGACCCACGTGATGCGAAAGACTTCGATGATGCCCTCTCAATCCGTCCATTGGAGAAAGGTCATTACGAAGTAGGAGTTCATATTGCTGATGTATCACACTATGTACTCGAAGGCTCTATCATTGACAAAGAAGCACAACAACGAGGCACATCTGTATATCTCGTCGACCGTACTATTCCGATGCTTCCTGAACGACTTTGCAATTATATATGCTCACTTCGTCCTGATGAGGAGAAATTGACATTCTCGGTTATCTTTGATATGGATGAGGACGCAAAAGTATATAGCTCACGTATCGTACACACCATCATCAAGAGCAATCGCCGATTTGCTTACGAGGAGGTGCAGGCAATACTCGAACAAAACGGAGAAGCAGACGACATTGAAGGACACATTCCCGTTGCTAAGGATAAACGCACAGGAGAATACTGCAACGAACTCATCACCCTCAATCGGATGGCACATAAACTGAAAGCCAATCGAATGTATACAGGAGCTATCGACTTCGATCGTGAGGAAATCCGTTTCGAAATTGATGAGACAGGTAAGCCTATTAGTGTTTATTTCAAGGTAGCAAAAGATGCCAATAAACTGGTCGAAGAATTTATGCTATTGGCAAACCGTACCGTAGCCGAGAGTGTAGGAAAGGTGAAGAAGGGGCAAAAAGCAAAAGTGTTGCCTTACCGAGTTCACGACTTACCCGATCCTGGCAAGTTGGACAATCTCGCTCAGTTTGTAAAACGTTTCAAGTACAACATCATCACGCAAGGTACGAAGACAGAAGTTGCAAAGAGCATCAACAAATTATTGATGGATGTTCGAGGTGATAAAATCCAAAACTTGGTAGAGAATGTATCTTTGCGAGCAATGATGAAAGCCAAATACAGCACACACAACATTGGCCACTACGGATTGGCATTCGACTACTATACACACTTTACCTCACCTATCCGAAGATATCCTGACTTGATGGTTCATCGTCTACTTACACGTTATGCAGAAGGTGGGGCAAGTGCAAGCCAGAAGAAATACGAGGGATTGTGCGAACATAGTTCTGCTATGGAGCAACTGGCAACAGCTGCCGAACGTGCATCTATCAAATACAAGCAGGTTGAGTATATGAGCGAACGGCTTGGCGAGGAATATGATGCAAAAATCAGCGGTGTGACTGAAGCTGGTGTTTATGCAGAAATCAATGAGAACCACTGTGAAGGATTTATTGCAGTACGTTTTCTTGCAGCTGACGAAACCTTCGACTTTGATGACAAGAGCTATTGTCTCATTGGTCGTAAATCCCACCATCGTTTCTCGATTGGAGATGAAATTCGCATTAAGGTAGCAAAAGCTAACCTATTCCGTAAAACACTCGATTTTGATTTTATCAAGAAATACAGCAAATAAAACTATGAAACAGATTTTCGTTATTACTGCCACATTTTTGACAACCTTGTCCCTATGGGCAGCCGACAAGGCTACCATCACTATCAGCAACCCTCTCAACACGCCAAGAGGAAACGAATTGGTGGAGATTGATGTGAATTTAGTCAAGGCAAAACTAGATGGTATCTCGGCTTTCTACATCACAGATGCTGACGGCAAGGAAGTTCCAAGCCAAATTACCTACGATGGTAAACTAATTTTCTCTATAGGGGTACCTGCAAAAGGTAAATCTATCTACTATGCATGCAAAGGGCAGCCATCGAAATATGAGTCTAAAGTCTTTGGACGCCAATTCCCAGAACGTGTCGACGATATCGCATGGGAAAACGATCGTGTAGCCTTCCGATGCTACGGACCAGCACTACAACGTAACGGAGAGCGTGCCTGGGGCTATGATGTGTGGAACAAGCGTACCTCAAAGCTAATTGTTGAAGCCCGTTATGCCAGCGAACTTGATGCCGACATGCAACGTGCAATCAGTAAACTACGCAGTATTGGAAAAAACGACCTTGCCGACGATGTCTACAATGCTATCAGTTATCATGTAGATCATGGAAACGGAATGGATTGTTACAAAGTAGGTCCGACACTCGGATGTGGCACAACTGCTCTCATGATAGGCGACAAAATCGTCTATCCTCGCTGTTATAAGAACTATGAAATTCTTGACAAAGGTCCTCTTCGTTTCACTGTCAAGCTGATTTACGGAACAGAAAAAATCGATGGAATGGAGGTTTTTGAGACTCGTATCATCAGTTTGGATGCAGGTTCCCACCTCAACAAAGCCATCGTAAGCTACACAGGATTAACGAAAGAGATGCCTGCTGCGGTTGGTATTGTGGTTCATAACGAAAACCCTAACGCCTACGTATTGAACAATACGGATGGGTATATGGGGTATGAAGATCTTGGTGACCCCACTCAATACAAAGAGAAGTATCGTGCTGTCCAAAATCAAGATTTCGGAAAGATCTATGTTGGTACAGTCTTCCCCCAAGCCATGAAAGAGATGAAGTTCAAATCAGAAAGTGGACTTCCTGGAGCAAATGGTCATATTCTGGCCATTTCATCGATAGGAAACGACACACCTTTTACTTATTATTTTGGTTCAGGATGGGATAGGAATGAGGAAACAGACATCTATTCACTCACCACTTGGGAGGCATACTTAAATCAGTTTGCACGTTTTGTAAAAACCCCACTTAAAGTCTCTGTAAAATAAAACCATTCATTATGCAGTTACCTCGCCAGCTATCAATAGCCCTATCCGGTTTGGGCTTGTTATGCCAATCAATCGGATTTTCAGCCCTTGCTCAGATTCCGAACATATTTGTTTCGGACATGCCCAATTTGGGTAAACTGCCAGTAAACGAAGTGACTGCTATCTGTCAAGACGATGAGGGATATATGTGGTATGGGACCAGTGATGGACTTTGTCGAGATGACGGCTACAATATACGTGTACTCCGTTCGGACTTCCTTACACCTGGGGTTTTGGCACGTAACCACATCAATAATATTGTGGTTGACCGTAAGGGACATATCTGGTTCAGTACAAGAAAAGGCATCTACATTCTCGACAAACATACGTTCAAGGCAACTCCATTACAAGTTGATGGGTTTGACCAGACGTTTTATGCATTATTGATTCACACTCAGGACGACCACATTTGGATGGGTGGCTATAATATGCTCTACGAATTCGACAGCGATTGCCAGTTGATCGAGAAACGAGAGCTGAAGTCGGGCGTGGCGATGTTTTACGAGGATAGTCATGCCAATCTGTTCATGGCTGTATTTGACGACGGAATTTACTGTAAACCTGCGGGTACAAACACGTTTCATTTGGTAGTTCCTGGCATCGTTCCCAACTGCATGACTGAGGATCACAGAACAGGAGGATATCTCTTCTGCCAAGACGGAGTGTTCGAAATGGTACCTGACAGAGAAGATAAAAGCCCTATACCTCATTACACTCTCACACAATTGCCCAAACCCAAGGACGAGAATGGGCAAGAAGTACCATTCTTTATACGTATTGTTCAGGACAACTATAACCATTACACTTGGCTGCTTTCATATTATCGAGGTCTTTTCGTATTAGATGCAGAAGGTCATCAAGTGGAATTACCCGCTAATCTGCGTACACACAACAGCAATACGATGAATTGTTTGTATAAGGACACTTTTGGTAGATTATGGATTTCGGGATTTAATACGGGTTGTCAAGTTGTCTGTTGGAACGAAGATGGCATTTCGGGAGTTGATATGAGTGGTTTCCAACAACGGACGCAGATGGTTCCTGCTGTCATGCAACTCTTCAAAGATGAAGGCGAAGTATTCTGGCTTTATCAAGATCGAAGAGGACTTTATTTATATGATCCAAGCACAGGAGCAGTGACTCATTATTATGAGAACCCAGAATTAAGGGGCTTTGAGCTGTATCAAATCAAATGTATATCACCATCACACCAACCTAATACGATTTGGGCAGCTTTCTATGGCAATCGTATCGTATGCTTGCAACGTCAAGGGATGCAATTCCAATTGGTGAAGTACCTCACCCTTAACGATTATGCGAATAACTCGGGAGAAATTGAATGTATGAAGGAGGATGAGGATGGAAATCTTTGGATATGTGCTCAAAACGGGACATTCAAATACAACATTGCAAGCGGAGCTATTCATCAGATTACCGACGTGAGCGGTCAAGTGGCCTCTCTTTCAATTCTGCCCAATCGGCAAGTGTGGTTCGGCTTGAAAGACGGAGGATTGATTCGCTATAGTAATAAGATTCTGGAAAAGATAGACACCAAGTTTGGTATCAACTCGATTGCTGATGATGGGCAGGGACATCTCTGGATTGGATCGTCAGAGGGTGCAATCATCCGATTCGACCTTCAGAAGAAAACGTTGACAGATTTCACCACCACATGCGGAATGGAAGGTAACGTCATTAATGACATCATGACTGACAGCAAAGGTAATGTGTGGATTGTTTCCAACCAACAGGTACGCATTTTCGATCAACAGACGAATGCTTTACGTAACATCTCGACTGCAGATGAGAATGTGGACATGAAACGCATTCTGCCACACGCACTCTACTATGACAAAAAGTCTCAAATTGTCTATTTAGGAGGCATACCAGGCATCACAACCATCAACACATCCATCATGCGAGGTAAACGCCCACATCTGCTTTCAGCCGTTCCTCACACCCATCCAAAGGTTTATATTACGGATATCCGCTCAGCCAACAACAGCATTTGGTTTGACTCGCTGCGCCATCAAGACGAATTCATCCTCTATCCTGAAGATAGGAATATTGTTATCAATTTCTCCAACCTCAACATTTTAAAGACAGCAACTACGCGCTATGCCTATCGTTTGCTGGGGCTGAGTGACGAATGGATTTATCTTGTTCCTGGAAAGAACGAGGCTACCTACAATAATTTGCCAAAGGGCAGCTATACGTTCCAAGTGAAGACAATAGACGAAAACGGAATGTGGGACAATCTTTATACCGAACTACGCATCTATCGGGAACCCGCTTGGTACGAAACGATTTTTGCCTACATCTGTTATTTCTTGTTAGGAATAGCAATGATTCTGTATATAGCCTACCGCTATCAACGGAGTATCAAGGCGCGTAACGAGAAGAAGATGGCTGAACAACTGGTGCAAACCAAACTGAGTTACTTCACAAACATCTCACACGAGCTGCTTACACCACTTGCCGTCATATCGAGCATCAATGAAAGTATTGAGCCTGTGGATGCTAGTCAGGAAGAGAAACAAATATTGATTGGTTCGAACATCACACGACTGAAACACCTGCTGCAACAGATTCTGGACTTCCGCAAGGTGGAGACAGGAAATCTGAAACTCTACGTCGAACAAGGTAACCTCAGTCAGTTGATTGACCAACGCTGCAAGGAAAGTTTCATCCCATTGGCACAAAGCAAACACATACAAATCAACATCGAGAAGCCATTTGAAGACATCATCGGCTATTTCGATGTAGATAAAATAGATAAGGTGCTATTCAACCTCGTGTCGAACGCCATCAAGTATTCCAATGAGGAAACTAAGGTCACCATCAGGTTGCAGTTGCAAAACAATCAGATGGTGGTCATCTCTGTCGAAGACGAAGGAATCGGCATCGATTCGCGCGACCTGACAAAGATATTCAATCCGTTCTATACCTCAGCGACCAACCTCACTACCGCGGCCAAAGACGGAACAGGAAGGGCATCGAACGGTATTGGGCTATCGCTGACCAAAGACCTCATCGAGCTGCATCATGGTTCTATTCAAGTACAAAGCCAACGAGGACGAGGCTCAACATTCACCATCAAGTTCCCAATCAATCGCGAAGCATTCAGCGCACATGAGATTAAGGACCGCAAGCAAGATGAACAGATAGGAATGCTCAAACGCGAGATTTCGCAGATGCATATCAACAGGAATCCAGCTACCGACCTGTCTCTGCTTATCGTGGAGGACAATGCAGACATGCTGGCTGCCCTTGACGAACTGCTGTCGAAGCAATACCACACCTTCACAGCAGCAAACGGACGCGAGGCACTCGAAGTCGTCAAGCAACATCCTGAATTGCAATTCATCGTATCAGATATCAGCATGCCTGATATGGATGGATTGACACTTTGTCGTGAACTGAAGAGCGACATCAACACCAGCCACATGATTATCGTGATGCTAACAGCGATGATTTCGAGCGAAAACCAAATTGCATCTTACAATGCGGGAGCAGACGCATACTTGCCCAAACCCTTCGAATCGAAGGTGCTCAACGCTCTGCTCACCAACCTTTGGAATCAACGGCAGTCACGTCAACAAGCATTCCGCAAGAATCCAGATGCCCAATCGACCAACGAACTCGAATTGTCCGACATCGACCAAGATTTTATCGATAAAGCCATCACGGTTGTACAGCAGAACATTAGCAGCCCTCAACTCGATGTCGAATTCCTGGCATCCGAACTATGCATGAGCCGTTCTACTTTGACACGCAAACTGAAGTCCATCACAGGCGACACACCACTCGACTTCATCAAATCCGTGAAGCTGAAACATGCCTACCGACTACTGCAGCAACATCGATATTCGGTCATTGAGGTCATCGAAGCTGTGGGATATAACGACCGCCACACCTTCAGCCAATCTTTCAAAGACATGTTCGGCATCACCCCAAGCAAGGTATAGTCTTTCTGTGTTAGTTGTTTAGTTGGGAAAACACAAGCTCTTTATGAAGTAATGGTATAGGAGTAGAGGTAGAGACGTAGCAAACAATTCTCTACCTTTAATCCTTTTTTTTCTTTGTATGGGTCAACTCCAATATCATTGCCATAATTTTTCGTCCTACCAAATTTAGAAATTTAGTATTTAGGGGGTATAATATAAAAAAATTAAAATATTTTTTTTTATATCTACTACTCATAAACTACATATCTAAATATCTAAACATCTAAACATCTTAACTCTGGCGTCAAATCAGAAAATTATTTTCCCTTAAGGGGAATTTTTGTTACCCCTAGGGGCTACAAAATTTTCCCCTAGGGGCTGCACATTTTTCCCCTAGGGGCTGCAAAAATTATCTTTAGGAGGAATAGAAAAAGAAGATATGATTTTTGTACAGAAAAAGGCGGACTTCATTCGAGGAAAGTCGTTGTACAAAAAAAGGAGCAGACTTGCTCCTTATTTTCTCTCTACTTCTGCGATATCATCTCCGTTAAGGAATGCTTGACGACCTCAGCAGATGAATATTTTTACTATTTCACATTGCCTACCTTAATAAGGTATTCTGCAATCTGAACGGCATTGAGGGCTGCTCCTTTCTTTATTTGGTCGCCTGAGAGCCAGAATGTAAGTCCGTTTTCGTTTGCAAGGTCCTTGCGAACACGTCCCACATAGACATCGTCCTTGCCTGCTGTGAAGAGTGGCATAGGATAAGGCAGACCCTTCATTGTTTCCTTCGATGGGTCAGGATTGGCTTTTGCACCTACAAGAGCGGGATTGTCAATCAGAGTGACTCCATCTGCTGCAGCAATAGCCTGCTGAGCCTCTTCGACAGAGATAGGACGTTCTGTCTCTACCCACACAGCTTCGCTATGTGCACGGAGTGAAGAAATGCGTACACACATTGCTGAGCAATTAGCATCTGTGTGCATGATTTTCTTGGTTTCGTTGAACATCTTCATTTCTTCCTTGGTATAACCATTATCCTGGAATACGTCAATCTGAGGTATCACGTTGTATGCCAACTGGTATGCAAACTTGCTGACAACGGGGTCTTTCGACTCTGCAAGTGCCTTATACTGCTCTTGCAATTCAGCCATCGCAGCTGCTCCAGCACCAGATGCACTTTGATAAGAAGCAACATGTATGCGCTTGATGTGAGAAAGTTTCTCAATAGGTTTGAGCACAACCACCATCATGATTGTTGTACAGTTCGGGTTGGCTATGATGCCACGAGGACGATTCAGCGCATCCTCTGCATTACACTCAGGAACAACGAGAGGTACATCGTCGCACATGCGGAACGCACTAGAGTTGTCAATCATGACAGTTCCGAATTTCGTAATGTCCTCTGCAAATTCCTTGGAAGTTCCTGCCCCAGCTGAGGTGAAAGCAATATCGACACCCTTGAAGTCGTCTCCATGCTTCAACAGTTGTACTTCGTATTCCTTCCCACGGAAGGTGTACTTTCTGCCTGCACTACGGGTAGAACCAAATAAAACCAGGTCATCAATTGGAAAATTTCTCTCATCAAGGACTTTCAGAAACTCTTGTCCTACTGCGCCACTTGCGCCCACGATTGCTACTTTCATGTTATCATTATTTATGTTTGCGGGTGCAAAGGTAGCAAATATTTAATAATTGACAATTGATAATTCATAATAATTATGGTATTCGCAACAAGTAAAAGGTCCCAATAGCTCTGTTTGCCATTCGGACGTGATAAATCGCTTGCGTCTAAAGAGTTTAGTCGCCCGATCCCCACACCTCGAGATGACGGCCTCGATAGGTTCCCTTCAAAAGGTTTCCTCCGGCATAGATAGCTCCGCGGAACACTTCATTCCCTTCATCGTCGCAAGCTACAAGAAGTCCTGTTTGAGGATTCAATGAAGCTTCCAACTCTTCTTCGCCAAAATACAGCGTAGCCGATGTTTTATTTTCTTCTAATGGGAACTCTACGGCATACTGACGACCATCTCCAAAGAAACAATAAGTACCACCTAGAGCGGTCCACACTTCATTTTCCCAATCATTGCTATCCTCTTCATCGATTTGTTCCTCGCTAGTTTCTGCCACCAAGCTGTCAACCTCATTGTTTTCCTGTGTCTGAACCAAAGAATCAGCTTCCTCAGCCACTTCTGTGTTTGTACCTGCCTTTTTTTCGTTACAGGCAGTAAAGGCAAGAATGCATACCAATGCAATTCCTAAAATCCAAATGTTTGTTTTCATGTCTCTGTCGCTTTATATTTAGTTTTTACGAAGGCAAAGGTAGTAAAAAGTTGGGAGTTAAAAGCTATGAGCGGTTGGAAAATGCATTTTTTCAGCTTACCACCTTATTATTATTAAGTTTTTTTACTACCTTTGCAGCACAAAACCATTTTTTGGAAAAAATGCACTCAACATGGACTCAGTGACTTCATATCTGCACCTTCCTATCCAAGACCCTACTTGGGTGTTCTTTTTGGTGCTATTAATCATATTGTTTGCCCCCCTTTTATTTGCGAAACTGCGCATTCCGCATATCATCGGATTGATTCTCGCAGGAGTATTGATTGGCGAACATGGATTTAACATCCTCGAACGAGATACAAGTTTCAAGCTATTCGGACAGGTAGGCATTTACTACATCATGTTCCTTGCAGGATTGGAGATGGATTTGGTGCGATTCAAGCAAAACTTGTCAAAAGGGTTTATATTCGGAGCGCTCACATCGTTAATCCCATTTGTATTTGGTTTTATCACAGGTTATTATTTGCTGCATTATACAATGTCGGCCTCACTGCTTTTAGCTTGTATCTTCGCTTCGCACACGATTGTTTCGTACCCTATCGTAGCTAGATACGGCTTGACAAAGCATCCGGCTGTGACCATTACCATCTCAGCAACAATGATTGCATTGCTCTTTGCCCTCTTGGTACTCGCCCTCATATCGGGGCAATACAAAGGTGAAGCCGATACGTTGTTCTGGTTGCTTTTTTCTGTGAAATGTATAGGATATTTTGTTGGTATCATTGTCGTTTTCCCAATTATTATCCGCTGGTTCTTCAAGCGATATACGGAACGTGTCGTACAGTATATCTTTGTCATCATGATGGTGTTCCTTGCAGCCGCATTAGCCAACTTGTGTGGTTTGGAAGGCCTACTTGGTGCGTTCATTGCAGGATTGATTTTCAACCGCTTCATTCCTTATACCTCGCCGCTCATGAACAGAATAGAGTTCGTAGGAAACGCATTATTTATACCCTATTTTTTGGTGGGAGTAGGAATGTTAGTCAATTTACAACCCTTATTTAAGGATATGAACGCAATCATGGTGGTGCTAATCATCGTAATTGCAAGTACGCTGTCAAAACTGATTGCCTCAACAATAGCCCGTAAGATATTCAAGTTCAATCATGCACAAGGTTTGCTGATGTTCGGACTTTCAGAAGCCCATGCAGCAGGCGCAATCGCAATGGTGATGGTAGGCACATCATTGGAAATCAGTCCTGGAGTCCCTTTGATGAGCAATGCTGTTTTGGATGGCGTTGTGTTAATGATTCTCATTTCATGCATCATTAGTTCGATGGCAACCGACCAAGGAGCAAGAAAACTGCGCCTTCAATTGGAAAGCAGCGAAGAAACGACAGAAAGCCGTCCTGCAGATGACGAAAAGATGATGGTATTGGTGAAAGACACATCAAAACTCCAGAATATACTTCAAACAGCCATCATGATGCGCAACACCACTCTGAATCGCGGATTGATTTGCCTGAATGTAGTGAACGATGCCGACTTTACAGAAAAATCTCAAGCCAAAAGTCGCGAAACCCTTCGAATGGCAGAAGATATCTGCTCTGCTGCTGATGTGCCAATACAAACACAAAGCCGACTTGCTGTCAACATCGTCAATGGAGTCGTTCACAGCATGCGTGAGAATGATGCCTCAGAAATACTCATAGGTATCCATGATCAACAGAATAGCGACAAATCATATTATGGCCAATTTGCTAACGGATTGATACAGAGCATGGAACGACAACTGATCATCGTTGACTATACCCAACCCGTCAACACCATCCGAAAGATTATTGTTGCAGTACCTGAACGGGCAGAATACGAGGTCGGCTTTTACCGTTGGGTATGTCGTTTAGCACGTCTGGCTGGAGAAATCGGATGCAGAATCGAATTCAGGACAACCGAATCTACAGGGCAAATGATTCATCAATACATCCAGCAAAACCACAAAAATATACGAGCAGATTACAAGATGATGGACACTTGGCGGGAATTCCTTTCTTTGAAAGACGAAGTCAATCCCGATCACCTCTTTGTCGTAGTGACTGCAAGACAAGGCGGTATCAGCTACCATCATGTGTTTGATAAGATTCCTGAATTACTACAGACTCACTTCAGTCACTGTAGTGTCATGATGATTTTTCCAGATCAATTTGGCGAAAACAACGAAGTATATTCGTTCTCTGCACCTTTAGTAAAACGTTATGAGACAAACCGCGTGTCAGCTTGGATGTCAAAATGGATTAGTAAAGTAGGATAAATATGATAACAATTAAAAATATTACAAAAAGCTATGGTTCGCTGCAAGTACTCAAAGGTATCAGCTTGCAAATCAACAAAGGCGAAGTGGTAAGTATAGTCGGACCAAGTGGAGCAGGTAAAACAACTTTGCTACAAATTATTGGAACACTTGAAGGCGCTGATAGCGGTGAAATCGAGATAAATGGAAAGAAAATCGATGGAATGGGCAAAGTTGAACAGGCTAAATTCCGAAATCAAGAAATAGGATTCATCTTTCAGTTTCATCAATTATTGCCTGAATTCACCGCATTAGAAAACGTGATGATCCCTGCACTCATTGCTAAGAAATCTAAACGAGAGGCGAAGAAACAAGCGATGGAACTGCTTGACTTGCTGGGGCTACACGAACGTGCCAACCACAAACCCAATGAATTGTCGGGTGGAGAAAAACAACGCGTTGCAGTTGCACGTGCTTTGATAAACAATCCGTCTGTCGTTCTGGCCGACGAACCATCAGGAAGTCTTGACAGTAAGAACAAAACGGAACTACATCAGCTGTTCTTTGATTTGCGTGACCGATTCGGACAGACCTTCGTCATTGTAACACACGACGAAGAACTTGCACAACTGACCGACAGAACCATCCACTTAAAAGACGGTGAAGTAATAGACAATGAAGAAACAAAGAATAATGATATAAAACAAACAGAAACAAATCATAATGAAAATAACGAAACCATCGATTCGGTTAGGCAAGAGGAATCAACTGACGGTGCTGCGTGAAGTAGATTTTGGTGTCTATCTTGACGGAGGAGAGACTGGTGACATCCTTTTACCAAAACGCTATGTTCCCAACGATTGCAAAATTGGTGATGTAGTAGATGTCTTTTTGTATCTTGACAACGAAGAACGATTGATAGCAACAACAGAGCATCCATTGGTGGAGGTCGGACAATTTGCCTTCTTAGAGGTGAAATGGGTCAACCAATTTGGGGCATTCATGGATTGGGGGTTAATGAAAGACCTATTCTGCCCATTTAAAGAACAAAAAATGCGTATGCAACAAGGAAAAAGCTATGTTGTGTACTGTTATATTGATACACTTACCTCACGAATTGTAGCATCAGCAAAGGTCGAGAAATTCTTTGCGAAAGAGCCTCCAACATATAAAGTAGGGGATATGGTGGAAGTAATGATTCAACAGAAAACTGATCTAGGATTTAAAGCAATCGTTGAAGGACGATATGGAGGACTCATTTATCAAAACGAATTATTCCGAGAAATACATACAGGTGACAAGCTAACTGCTTATGTAAAGACTATTCGCCCAGACGGAAAACTTGACATCTCACTGCAACATCAAGGTATGCAACATGTAATGGATTTTTCAGAACAGCTCTATCAATACTTGCGAAACGACGAGAATGGTTTTTGTCCCTTTCATGATAAAAGTCCGGCTGAAGAAATTTATGCAGCATTCAAAGTTAGCAAGAAGACATTCAAAAAAGCGGTAGGTGATTTGTATAAACGCAACATTATTACCCTAAAAACTGATGGGATTTATTTAACTGACGAAGGACGAATTACAGGTCTAATTGAGGACTAAAAATTCGATGAAATCGCCCTTTTCGTCAATCTTTTCGTGTTTTTTTGGCAAAAAACCGCCAAAAGAACTATTTTCCCATATAATATGACGAGTTTACCGACACTTTAACTTTGGTAATATTCGTAACTTTGCACCGTGAAAGAAATAATAGGATAGTGTTTGTAAAAAAGCATTAAGCATTAAGCAAAAAGTTTTCATAATAATTAAGTTAGACTGGTTAATAGTTAAGTATGGATTTATTAATGCTTGTTCGGTATCCGGGAGGATTCCGAACAAGCAGAATCCAAAAAACAAAAAATGAATTCAGAGAAATAATACAATATATACTTGTACTCTCTTACTATCTATTACACTACTAATCTATGAATCCAATAGAAAGACCGACGGTTAGTCGGTCTTTTATTTTATCTATAAAGTTTTCAAGGTTGCAAGCGCTTTATTCTCAGCTGCTTCCATAATAGCTCGCTCACCTGGTCCCTTGTCATTAATGCCACAAAGGTGTAAAATTCCATGAATGATGACGCGATGAAGTTCTTCCTGATATTCTGTACCCTGTTGCTTAGAATTTGAAGCAACAGTATCCAAGCTGATAAATATATCGCCTCTTATCGTATGACTGAGCGAATCATCAAACGTAATGATATCCGTGTAATAATCGTGTTGTAGATATTGACGGTTTACTTCAAGAATCTTAGCGTCGTCACAGAAAATATACGCAATTTCTCCGACAATCCGCCCATAGGATTCGGCTACAACTTCAATCCATTTCTTTATTTTCTGACAGTCAATATCTGGGAAGGAGACACTATCATTTTGAAAGCAGATCTTCATAGTCATCACGTTTAATGGTAGCTATACCCTTTAGATAGATGTTGTTTGACCCATTCGAGATCTGATAATACTCATTCATTTCCCACAAATCACGTGCAAGCAACGCTTTCATCTGCAGTTTCAGCATGGGTAGTGATTTCTCAAGAATAGAATCATTATACTCAACCTTTGCTTTTTTAGCATTGTCGAGCAACATATCCATTAGTTCCTGTGTAATTTCATAGTTCTGGTTGAAACTGTCGAATGTGCTATATTGTTTCAGCAATTTCTTTCGGTTCTTGTCGATGAATTTCAAGCAGGCTTGTGGTATGCAGCTTTTGGCTAATAATTCTCGATGGAATCGTGTATATTGAGCAGTATCAAGCGTAACATATACATCGGGCATTATGCCACCACCACCATAAACCGTACGTTGATTTTTCAGCGTCTTGAATTTCAAAGAATCAGCAAAGTGTATACTATCAGGATTGGTCAACTCACCACTATTGAGACGCTCAAGCATATCTTTGTTGTAATCATCACCTTTACCTTTCACATAAGGTTTCTGAATACAGCGTCCTGAAGGGCTGTAATAATGAGCTGTGGTCAATCTGATCATCGAACCGTCTGGCATATTGATGGCACGCTGAACCAACCCCTTTCCAAATGAACGTCGTCCGATAACCAACCCTCTATCGTGATCTTGGATAGCACCCGAAACAATCTCAGATGCAGATGCTGTGTAGCTGTCAATAAGCACAACAACTCTACCCTTGCGGAACACACCATTTCCATCTGCTAAGAAGTTCTGGCGTGGCATTATACGCCCTTCGGTAAACACGATTAAATCGCCCTTTTCTAGGAATTCATTGCTGATTCTAACAGCTGCCTCCAGATAACCGCCTCCATTTCCCTGAAGATCTAAAACCATATCTTGCATACCATGATCCTGAAGCATACGAACAGCACTCTTGAATTCTTCGTGGGTTTTTGCACCAAAATTATTAATACGAATATACCCCGTCGTCTCGTCTATCATATACTTTGCATCAATCGAGTACACAGGAATCGTATCTCGAGTCACAATAAACGTATTGAGTCCTTTGACTCCCTGACGCATGACTCCCAAACGGACTTTTGATCCTTTTGGACCACGCAACTTACGCTTTATGTCATCCGTCGTCAGTTTCTGTCCGGCTATTGATGTATCATTAACGGTGATGATGCGGTCACCGGCTATTATACCAACTTTCTCGGATGGTCCACCACTAACAGGTTGAATGACAACCAACGTATCCTCTACCATATTGTATTGAACACCAATACCTTCGAAGTTTCCTTCCAATGGTTCTGTTAATGCCTTTACTTCTTTAGCTGGCGTATAGGCAGAATGAGGGTCTAGCTGATTCAGCATGCCCCTTATTGCATCTTCGACCAGTTTGTCTTCATCCACATCTTCAACATATAATTGATTGATGCGTGCTTCGGCCAATATCAGTTTCTGCAATGGGATAGCTGCTAATGGATTATTATTTTCATTTCGGTCTTGAGCCACTGCAACAATAGATACAAGCCAGGCTGCTAAAACGATGATCTGCTTCATAGGAAATAGTGATTAATGGGTCATAATGGGTAAAGGCAAAAACTGTGTGACATCTTTACCACAGCTGATGAGTTCACGAATGATGCTTGAGCTGATATTTGCATACTGCTCCTCTGTAAAAAGTAATACTGTTTCAATGCCGGATAGCTGGCGATTCACGTCGGCAATCTGACGCTCATATTCGAAGTCTTTCACATAACGTACACCCCGTACCAAAAAGTCGGCTCCTATACTCCGTGCAAAGTCTGTCGTCAACCCTTCATAATGAGTGACGGTGATTCGTGGATTATCAGCGAACACCTTATTTATATATATAATACGCTCATCCACGCTGAACATCGTTTGCTTATTAGCATTGATTCCTATAGCAATAACGACTTCATCGGCAACGGAGAGTGTCCGATCAACTATTGACTTGTGCCCTAAGGTAAAGGGGTCAAATGTTCCTGCGAATAGTGCTTTGTGCATATATTATTCCTCCTCTGTCATTTCTGTGTCAGCTTCGGGCTTGTCTTCTTCAAACACTAGATTATTAATGATAAAATTCTGGCGCTCCATCGTGTTCTTGCCCATATAATATTCCAACAATTCTTGTACCTTATCGGTCTTCTTCAAGGTAACTTGCTCCAATCTCATGTCGGGACCAATAAAATTCTTGAATTCCTCGGGCGAAATCTCACCCAAACCTTTAAATCGTGTAATTTCTGGTTCTGGGCTCAATGCTTGGATGGCATTCACACGCTCGTCTTCAGAATAGCAATAGATGGTGATGAAGTCGCCTTTATCTTCAGGGTGTTCCTTCTGATAGGCCTCAAGGATAGGTTTCTTAATGCGTTTCTTTCTGTTTCGAACTCTGAACAGTGGAGTTTGTAGTATTTGCACATGTCCTTTCTTTACCAATTCAGGAAAGAACTGCAGGAAGAACGTGATCATCAGTAGACGTATATGCATACCATCCACATCGGCATCGGTTGCGACAATCACTTTATTATATCGCAGTCCATCGATACCATCTTCTATATTGAGTGCCGCTTGTAGCAAATTGAATTCTTCATTCTCGTACACCACTTTTTTGGTTAGTCCATAGGTGTTGAGCGGCTTACCACGAAGTGAGAACACAGCTTGTGTCTCAACATCACGGCTCTTGGTGATGCTACCGCTGGCTGAGTCTCCCTCTGTGATGAAGATGCAACTGTCTTCTTTCTTGTCGCCCTTGGCATCATTGAGATGAATGCGGCAGTCGCGCAATTTTCGATTGTGGAGGTTGGCTTTCTTGGCACGCTCGCGAGCCAGTTTGGTCACACCTGCTATCGCTTTGCGGTCGCGCTCGTTATCCTGTATCTTCTGTTGTATCACATCAGCCACATCGAGATTTTTATGCAGGTAGTTATCGACCTCTGTCTTGACGAAATCTCCAATAAACTTATTCACGCTGATACCACCATTAGGTTCCATCGTCAGCGAGCCGAGTTTGATTTTAGTTTGGCTTTCAAATTGCGGTTCCTGAATATTAATAGCTATAGCTGCAACGATGCCGTTACGGATATCTCCATATTCATAGTTTTTGTTGAAAAACTCCTTAATGGTTCGGGCTATGTGTTCCTTAAAAGCACTTTGGTGTGTACCTCCCTGAATGGTGTGCTGTCCATTCACAAACGAATGATACTCTTCACCGTATTGCTGATTGGTATGGGTAAACGCAATCTCTATGTCTTCGCCTTTCAGGTGAACGATTTCGTAAAGAGGGTTGGTGTCCATCGTATCTTCCAGCAAATCTTTCAATCCATTTCGGCTTGTAATACGCCGATTGTTGTAGTAAATCTCTAAGCCAGTATTCAGATAGGTATAGTTGCGTAGCATTGTCTCCACGAACTCTGTCTGGAATTTATAGTTCAAGAACAGGGTGTTATCTGGCTCGAAGAAAATATATGTACCCGTTTCCTCGTTCGAATCTTCTGTTATGTCGCTTTGTAATACACCTCGTTGGAATTTGGCAATACGAACCTTTCCCTCGCGATAGCTTCGCACTTCAAAGTTCGAGCTAAGGGCATTTACCGCTTTCGTTCCGACTCCGTTCAATCCCACACTCTTCTTGAATGCTTTCGAGTCGTACTTTCCACCCGTGTTGAGCATGCTGACTGCCTCAATCATCTTACCCTGAGGTATTCCTCGCCCAAAGTCTCTTACACTCACGGCTTTGTCTTCTATGATTTCTATTTCGATACGCTTTCCTGCGTTCATTTTGAACTCGTCGATTGAGTTGTCAATGATTTCCTTCAACAAGACATAAATACCATCTTCTGCATGAGAACCATCTCCTAAACGTCCGATATACATACCAGGACGAGTGCGAACATGGTCCATATCGCTCAAATGGCGTATGTTATCGTCGTTATATTCTACCGTTCCATTCGTTTCTCCATCAACTGATGGGAGAGGAGCATTTACGTTGTCTTTATTTTGTTTTACTGCCATTCTTGATGATTAATTACCAATTGTCTTCTTATAACATCTTCTACGTTTATGCTGACGACGTTCAAAATAAATCCATTGCGACTGTACCTTTGAGTTGACTTCCAATTCGGGGTTTGTCTCTACATACTTATACCCTTCCGAAATAAAGAGTGGAAGCAAATCATAGAATAACACGGCATTGATGCCTTTTCCCTGATATTCTGGCAACAAACCGACAAGCATGAGGTCGAGTGTATCGGGTTTCTTCCATTTCAATGCCTTCAACAGATGGAACCATCCGAAAGGCAACAGTTTGCCATGAGCCTTCTGAAGGGCTTTCGACAATGACGGCATAGATATACCTACGCAGATTAATTTTCCGTTTGCATCTGTGATGAGCGAAACCAACTTCAAATCGATGAACGGGATGTATTGCTTGATATATTGGTCTATCTGACGTTCTGTCATTTCGGAGTAGCCAAACAGTGGTTTAAATGCTTCGTTGATGACCTGAAATATCTCACGGCCATATTCCTTCTTCAATTTTGAGCGTGAGGTATATTTCTTGATTTGAAGACCGTACTTCTCCATCACAATTTTTGCAATGCGAGTCAATCGTTCGGGAACTCCCGTCTCGCGTGGAACGGTCATCAGCAATTCAATCCAATCGGCATCTTTCTCAAAACCAAGAGCCTCAATATGCTGGGGATAATAGGGATAATTGTAGATAGTAGCGTTCGTGCTCAGTTCTTCAAAACCTTCGACCAACATGCCTTCTGCGTCCATATCGGTAAATCCCAGAGGTCCCTGAATGGTATCCATTCCTCTATCCTTCCCCCACGCGGATACTGCGTTAATCAGGGCTTTGCTGACTGCTCTGTCGTCGATGAAATCAATATAACCAAACCTCACCACTCGTTGTTCCCAGCGTTCGTTTGCACGCTTGTTGATGATACCTGCCACACGCCCCACAATCTTACCTTCTTTGTAGGCCAAATAATAGACAGCATCACAGAACTCCATCGCCGGATTCTTGTCTGAGAAGGTATCCATCATATCCTCATAGATGTCTGGTACCGAATAGGGATTGTCCTTATACATTTCGTAATTGAAACGCACAAATTGCTTCAACTCCTTGCGACTTTCGACTTGCTTTATCGTTATTTCACTCATATCATTCTATTAGAAAATACAATTGTTGCATGCTGCATGCACAAAGAATGAGCAAAGATACATTTTTTTTTGTAAATAGCCAAATAAAAACGCAAAAAACTATCTATAACGCCTTTTCCTTCAACCGATTCCCTCTATAATCTGTTCCAAAGTGATGGTTGAATCGTCAATGCCAAAGCCATTTTTTTTCAAAGTCGACTTACGTTTCTTGACAGCATCGACACTGATATGGAAGATGTCGGCTATGATCTTGTTTTTCACTTTCATCCGGGTCAGGATACACATCTTAATATCTTCTTCTTCGAAGTCTTTGTGTTCCTGACGTAGTTTGCTGACGAAGTTGTTCTCTGAGGCATTGAGCAAATCTTCTATTTCCTGCCAAGTTTCATTGGTCAGGCGAACATTATTATTGCCATTTATCAAATTTGCCTTGACCTCCGACACATGAGCTACAAAGTACTTTTGCAGCAAAGCAAGAGTGATGCTTTTCTGATGTATCAATTTTTGGTCATTCTCGTGTTGCCGCTTCTGTTCCTCGACATACATGTTGTGCGTTTCTATCTCATGCTTTCGCTTCATCAGGTAAGCCTGGCGACGAAGGCGACTTGTTCGACGATGATAGAAAATGAAGAACACCAGAAACAGCAGGATGACCACTATCCAAGTAATCAGCATCCATTTCTGGTGCGATAGTTTCTCCTCTTGGTGCTCTCGCTTAATGACGTCATGATAGTAGTCGTCCTTCGCTTTTTGGATGTTATGCACTACATTATTGGTGACGAAGACGATGGAATCGGCATAAATTCGTGCTGATGCTGTGTCGTTTTCGAGAATGGCAATCTTACATAGGTTCTGATAAACTGCCACATTCTCCATTTTATCTGCCGACTTGATATTCAAGAACGCCTCTTTTGCCTGCTCCAACGAATCTTGGGCCATATAGCTGATCGCCAAAATAAAATTGGCAGATGAGTTGGTAAAACGATTCACCTCACCCATACCTTCTTTGGCAAGTTCCAATGATTTCTGATAGTCGCCTGAAAGGAAATACAACACTGATGCATAGCGCAGACAATCATATTTCTTCGCCTCCAACTTCTCCTTCACCGCGACTTCATACGCTTCGTTGATACTTTCAAATGCCTTTTCCGACTCGCCTGATGCCATGTATCGATTGCTCAACATCATTAGAATATTGATGTAGTTAGCAGGCAAATCGTTACAAAGCTTATAGGCTTCCAAGGCTTCTGTCATCAGACGTATTCCCTCTTTGGAATTACTTTGATACACGAGGATGCCCAGTCGATTCTTTGCTCTGTAATTGATAGGCCAGTTTTCGACCTTTTCCGAATACTTGATGGCTTCTCTAAACAAGTCTTCTGCTCGTTTAGAGTTGTGGCGAGTGTCCTCATAGATACCCATGTAATAGCAGCTCTGGGCATAGTGGAGCTGTGATTCGGAACGATGAAATGGCCATATTCCTCCTGTCGCTGCTTCTTTATAGTACTCGTATGCCGGACGAATGACACTATCGGCCTTGATGCTGCGCAACCAAGTGACGTTTGTCATCGTACGAACCAACTTGTAATGAGCATCAGTTTCACGACTCACTGCGACCGATTGACTCAAAACAGTATCAATTCGCTGCAACATCATATCTGCGCTGTCTGGATAGAGCGGCAGATACGCCTCAGCTCGATCCAGCAACTTCTCGACTTGTTCATCACTTGTACAAGCAGCAAGAAACATGAGCAATAAACAACATAGCACTGTACGTTTCATCATCATTCTTTTTGCAAAGATATGATAGGGATCACACCTTATACTTTAATTATATCGAGCGCTTGCCCAAATTGGACAAATTCCGAAACCTGAATTAAACGCTTGCACCAACTGGCGATTGTGTCAAATCGTTGATTGAGTTCTTATCTTCTCATTATCTTTTTCCCCTCCTCAATTACAATGCCGAACGTCCCATCTTTAGCAGGCATGCCATCGAGACGATACGCAGTTCCTCTCTTATCCTCCTTCAAAGGTGATGATAGTGTTGTAGTTCCTGTCAGATGTGCGTATTCAGCTTGTGCATCAGCAATGAGTTGACGGAAAACAGGATCAGCATGCAAGCGAGCTACCAAACCGCTGGAGAGCATGCGAGTTGCTTCAATATCGGTGAACCAATGATAGCCTACGATGAGACGATTGTAGCCATACTGATAGCCACGTCGAAGGATTTCGTTCTGGCAGTCGGGAGCTACCTCTGCGAGCACGAGGGCTTCGGTCCATCCCAGATTGGTATGCCCTGATGGGAAACTGCTCTTGCCACGTTCCTTTTCCTCGTCGCCAGGAACAAACGATGACTGGCCAAGCTGCACGAATGGACGTTTGCGAAAGCGGATGGGCTTCAGCCGATCGGCAGTTTCACTACTCTTTTCCAATACAGCTGCGATGAGTGCGGTGATTTTAGGAGTTCCTTCGTCAGACAGTGGCAGATTCATGGCCTCTCCAAAGACTTTCTGCATCATGGAAACACTATATTCAGCCTCTTCGGCAGCTTGTTTACCGCGTTCGGTCGTACGTTGCGGGAAAGCATGCCAATAGAGTGTCAGGTCGGAAATGTATCGATAACTAGCTGTATCGACAGGGTCGTTCAGGAACTTCTCCCCATGTGGCACATCCACTCCCTCTACAGGATCGTAGTCGGCAGACAGGCCCTTGAGTTGGGCATACTCAGCACGGGCAGCTGCGATGTCGGCCTCAAATTCGGGGTTGCAATGAGCGCGAGCAATGATAGCCGCTCCACAGAGATATCCGGCATTCACATCACTCTGCCAATTGGCACCAGCGATGATTTGATTCTCTCCAAACTCGAATCCACGACGGAGAATGGTGTCCTGTAGGGCTGGCCACATTTCAGCAAAGGCAAGCGATACGGCCCATCCGAAAGCAGTGTGATAAGATGGGAAAGAACCCTCGTGACGCAACTCCTCTTCATTGCCGCATTCACCCCATGCTTGTTCGTTCATCATCATAAAGGGACGCGATCGCTTGTAATAATCCTTAGCATTCTGCGTTGACAATCCACCCGTATTGTAACACTTCTCCAACAATTTCGACAAAGCAGGAGTCTTATCGTTACTGATTTCACTGAGTTCCAACACTTCCGCCAATATTCCACGCATCACGTTCGAAGCGTTCTGTTGTTCACGAATTGCCTTCTCGCCGCGTTTCGTATCACGTTGCGTTTTGCCCCATTCCCATTGAATCAAGTCATCAGTGAATTCAGGGCTTACTGAATCAGGATGAATAGGTAGGAAATAGGTCGCATTAGGTACATCGTCTGGTTTTACATAACTGTTGTCTTGCTGAGCTAGGCAAACATTTATGCCGCAAAAGATAAGGATGGCGGCTAACATCCATCGTTTGAGAATCATCATGGTCATTATTAGATACAAAAACACCCTAATCCTGCCACTAAGGCGAAAGGATTAGGGTGCAGTAGAGAAAATTAGTCAGCCAATTTAGCCTTGATGAACTCTCGGTTCAAGCGGGCAATGTTGGCAATGGTTTCACACTTAGGACATACAGCCTCACAAGCACGAGTGTTGGTGCAGTTACCGAAACCGAGTTCGTCCATCTTGGCTACCATAGCTTTCGCACGCTTAGCAGCCTCAGGGCGTCCCTGTGGCAGGAGTGCAAGCTGGCTCACCTTCGAGCTGACAAACAGCATAGCTGAGCCATTCTTACATGCAGCCACACAGGCACCACAACCGATACATGAGGCACAATCCATAGCCTCATCAGCATCCTGCTTAGGAATCAAGATAGCGTTGGCATCTTGTGGAGCACCTGTACGTACGGTAGTGTATCCGCCTGCCTGGATAATCTTGTCGAAGGCAGAACGATCGACCATACAATCCTTGATGACAGGAAAACCAGCCGAACGCCAAGGTTCAACGGTGATGGTTTCGCCATTCTTGAAACGGCGCATATAAAGCTGACAAGTGGTGGCACCACGCTCAGTCTTACCATGTGGTGTTCCATTAATATAGAGAGAGCACATACCGCAGATTCCTTCACGACAATCGTGATCGAATACGAACGGCTCCTTACCAGCAGCGATGAGTTCCTCATTCATGATATCGAGAGCCTCGAGGAATGAGGTGTCGTCTGGTATATTCTTCAAATCATGAGTTTCGAAGTGACCCTTGTCCTTCGGACCGTTCTGCTTCCAGAACTTTATAGTGACATTCAAATTTTTAGCCATAATTAATTCTTGTAATTTCTGGTTTGTACCTTGATTGCTTCGTATTCGAGTGGCTCCTTGATGAGCTCAGGATCCTTGTCGGCACCCTTATACTCCCAACAGCCTACGTAGAAGAAGTTAGCATCATCGCGCTTAGCTTCACCTTCCTCCGTCTGGTACTCCTCACGGAAGTGACCACCGCATGATTCATTACGAGAGAGAGCATCGTGGGCAACGAGTTCACCCATCGTGAAGAAGTCGCGAAGGTGTACAGCCTTGTCAAGCTCGACATTGAGACCCTCCTTTGTTCCGGGAACGAACAGATTGGTATCGAACTCCTTCTGCAGTTCCTTCATCTTCTGAATACCAGTCTTCAATCCTTCTGCCGTACGGCCCATACCTACATACTCCCACATAATGTGACCAAGTTCCTTGTGGATAGAGTCAACACTGCGCTTACCCTTGATGTTAAGCAGACGAGTGAGTTCTGCGTCAACAGCCTTCTCTGTCTCAGCAAACTCAGGGAGATCAGTACTAACACGTGGCCATAGTGACTGGTCCGCAAGATAGTTCTGAATAGTGTAAGGAAGCACGAAGTATCCATCAGCCAACCCCTGCATCAAAGCAGAAGCACCCAAACGGTTAGCTCCATGATCCGAGAAGTTACATTCGCCAATAGCAAAAAGACCAGGTATAGAGGTCTGCAACTCATAGTCAACCCAAACACCACCCATCGTATAGTGGATAGCAGGGTAAATCATCATTGGCTTATAGTACTTCACACCATTGATTTCGTTAGCGAGATCGCCAGGATAAACATCAGTGATTTCCTCATACATATCGAAGAGGTTGCCATAACGCTGCTTCATAGCATCAAGACCCAAGCGGTTGATACTCTCGGAAAAGTCGAGGAATACAGCCAAACCTGTGTTATTTACGCCAAAGCCCTTATCACAACGCTCCTTAGCTGCACGGCTAGCAACATCACGAGGAACGAGGTTACCGAATGCAGGATAGCGACGCTCCAGATAGTAGTCACGGTCTTCTTCTGGGATTTCCCAACCTTCCTTAGTTCCAGCCTGCAAAGCCTTAGCATCTTCTATCTTCTTTGGAACCCAGATACGTCCATCGTTACGGAGAGACTCTGACATAAGGGTCAACTTAGATTGCTTATCACCATGAACAGGAATACAAGTTGGGTGAATCTGTACGTATGAAGGATTGGCCATATATGCACCCTTACGATAGCACTGAACAGCGGCTGTACAGTTACATCCCATTGCATTGGTAGAAAGGAAGTAAGTGTTTCCATAACCACCTGTAGCAATCACAACAGCATTAGCGCTGAAGCGCTCCAACTTACCTGACACGAGGTTCTTAGCAATTATACCACGAGCCTTACCATCAACAATAACAACATCCTCCATCTCATAGCGAGTATAGAGTTTCACCTTACCAGCCTGAACCTGAGCAGAGAGTGCACTGTAAGCACCCAAAAGCAACTGCTGACCTGTCTGTCCTTTCGCATAGAATGTACGACTTACCTGCGCACCACCGAATGAGCGGTTAGCCAAAGTACCACCATATTCGCGAGCAAACGGAACACCTTGTGCTACACACTGATCGATGATGTTGTTGCTTACCTCTGCCAAACGGTAAACATTTGCCTCACGAGCACGGTAGTCACCACCTTTAACTGTATCATAGAAAAGACGATATACGGAGTCACCATCATTCTGGTAATTCTTTGCGGCATTGATACCACCCTGCGCAGCAATAGAGTGAGCTCGACGGGGAGAATCCTGGATACAGAAATTCAGCACATTGAATCCCATCTCTGCAAGGCTAGCTGCAGCACTCGCTCCAGCAAGACCTGTTCCAACCACGATGACATCAAGCTTCAGCTTGTTCTTTGGATTGACCAAACGCTGGTGTGCTTTATAATTCGACCACTTCTCAGCTACTGGTCCCTCAGGAATCTTTGAATCTATTTTTATAGCCATAATCTTATTTGCATTTACGTTTTACTATTAAAGAATTGTTAGCCTACTGCAAAAGGAAGCAACTTGAAGTCACACTTTCCAACAGCATCTGGGAACAACCAGAAACCAAGGACAACGATAAGGAATAAAGCCATGATGACGGTGCTCCATACCTGACCGATACACTTCCAACGCTTGAACCAAACATGTCCACTCAATCCAAGTGTTTGCATTGACGACCACATACCATGAGTTAGATGGAACCAAATGGCGATAAGCCAGATGATGTACAGAATTGAGAATACAGGATTTGAGAAGGTCTCTTTAATCCAATTGAAACCATCGGCTGGTCCATATTTCAGTCCTTCTGCTCCGATAATCTCTGCAAACATCATGTTGTACCAGAAGTTAAACAAGTGAAGCAGAAGTCCCAAACAAATGATAATACCCAAAACAAGCATGTTCTGGCTTGCCCATTCAACTTTCTCAGGCTTGTCTGTTACTGCATACTTGTTACTACCACGAGCCTTACGGTTCTGAATCGTAAGTATAAACGCATAGATGATGTGAATGGCAACTAATGCAGCCAATCCCATAGTAGCAGCAATCGCATACCAATTAGAACCTAACAACGCACAAATTGTGTTGTAGGCCTCACCACTAATCAATGCCACTACATTCATACATCCATGGAAAGTGATGAAGAGAACTAGCGCAAAACCAGTAATCGACATGACTAGTTTTCTTCCAATCGATGAATTAAATAACCACATAAATAAATCTTTTAAATTGTTTTAATATTGTTTGTTTATTTTTTCCCTTATCAGTTTGATTAGGTTGCAAAGATAACACTTTTCTCCGAAACAAAAACAATCCTATTAAAAAATAAATAGGTATAACCGAAAAAATATGCTTTTTTTATCCACTTTAGCATGTAGAGAATATATGATTTTGTCATTTTCCTCGCAAGTGATTCATGAATTCCTCTTTCATTTCTCGCCTCTCTTCTGCTGACAAATTAGGCAAAAAATGGATGATAGTTTCCATAAAAGCTTGTTCAGCCTTAGCTCTCATCTGAGCTTTTCCTGCACGGATGCCTGCTGACAACTCGTTCTTCGGTAATAATGCCCTGTTAAAATTTCCGTCACTCATAATAGTTATTCTTGAACATATATCCTCTGAACACGTCTTGACACAGATGTCAGGATCTCATAAGGTATCGTACCTATTGCATCACTTAATACCGTGATTGGAAGCTCATCACCAAAAATGGTAACATGATCACCCTCACTACAATCAATACCTGTAACATCAATCATACAAACATCCATGCAAATATTTCCAACGTAAGGTGCCCTCTTCCCATTTACAAGACAATAGCAGTTCCCATTACCCAATTTACGATTCAATCCGTCCGCATAACCAATAGGAATAGCTGCAATACTGCTATCACGACTAATCTTTCCCTTACGACTATATCCAACTGTTTCGCCCGCAGGAACATTGCGGATCTGAAGAATTGTGGTTTTGAGAGTTGCCACATTGTTGATAACACCATTATTTCGGGGGTTAATACCATACAATCCTAATCCAAGACGCACCATATCCAAGTGGTATTTCTGGAAATGTTCAATGCCTGCGGAGTTACATATATGGCGCAGTATTTTATGACTATATGCTGCTTGCAATTTTTGGCTGGCTTCATCGAACAATTCAAACTGCTGACGAGAAAAACCATCGAATTCATCGTCGTCACTTCCAACAAAATGGCTAAAAACCGAACATGGAACTAGAGCAGATTGTTTGTTCAAACGCTCAACCAAACGATTGATTTCGGTTTTCGGATTGAAACCCAGACGATGCATACCTGTATCAAGTTTGATATGAATTGGGAAATTAGTTATACCCTCTTTTTCCGCAGCATAAATCAGTGCTTCGAGAAGTTGAAAATTATAGACTTCTGGTTCCAAACGATAATCAAACAACATCTTGAAAGAAGTCATCTCTGGATTCATAACCATAATGTTACTGGTTATGCCTGCTTTGCGCAAATCAGCACCCTCATCTGCAACTGCTACAGCCAGATAGTCTACACCCTGATCTTGTAATGTCTTGCTTGTTTCCAATGCGCCTACACCATAAGCAGAAGCTTTTACCATGCAAACCATCTTTGTTTCTGGCTCCATGAACGAACGATAATAGTGAAGGTTTTCGATCAATGCATTGAGGTTTACCTCCAAAATCGTCTGATGCACTTTCAAAGTGAGCAAATCGCTAAGACGGTCAAAGTGATAACGACGGGCACCTTTGATGAGGATAAATTCATTACTGAGAGTAGCAAATTCCTCGCTGGCAATCAAGTCTTCCGTTGTCTTGAAGAAATAAGCATCCATCTTGAAATAATGAGCACACGAACTGATTTCCTCACCTACTCCAATAATCTTTTCAATACCTCTACGCTCAACCATCTCTGCCACCTTACTATAAAGTGTACGAGGAGCCTCACCACTTTGGAGGATATCGCTTAGGATCAATGTTCGTTTTTGTGACTGATTATCTGGGCGACGACTCATGAAGTCGAGTGCAATATCCAAGGAATGAATATCAGAGTTATACGAATCATTAATGAGTGTACAGCCATTAACGCCGTCTTTTACCTCCAATCGCATGGCTACTGGCTCGAGTGATGCCATACGTTGACAAATACGCTCAAGGTCAACAGCACTGCCCAAACTAGCACAAGTAGCTAAACAAATCACTGAGTTCTCGATAGCCGCATTATCGATAAACGGAATAGTGTACTGCCCTTGCTTGCCATTCAGATTGAAAGTGATTGTTGCAGAGGTTCCTTTTTTTTCCACATTTCGAACCATCGGCCAATAATGCACTTTGTCTAATGCATCTTGTCGTGCTACTTTGGTGATGAACTCGTCCTGCAGGTTTATGACGGCAGTTTCGCAATTACGCATGAGTTTCAGTTTCTCATCACATTTCCCCTCCTTTGTAAAGAAGTTCTCCTGATGAGCCTCTCCAATATTGGTGATTACACTGATTGTTGGGCGAATCATCCTGTTGAGGTTGTCCATTTCGTTCGGATTGGAAATACCTGCTTCAATAATGGCTACATCATTATGCGGATTCAATAGCCAAAGCGATAAAGGCACACCAACTTGTGAATTATAGCTACGAGGTGAGCGACATACGTTGAAATCGGGCGAAAGTAGTTGGTATAGCCATTCTTTCACCGTAGTTTTTCCATTACTGCCTGTGATAGCTATCACAGGGATATTAAACTGCTCGCGATGATATGCTGCCAGCTGTTGCATCGCTTGCAATGTATCATGAACCAACAGAAAATTACTTTGAGGATATGCATCAATATCTATTGGCAATGTGCTCACCACAAAGTTTCTAACTCCTCGTTTATGTAGTTCCCCAATATATTTATGCCCATCATTCCTATTTGTACGAATGGCAAAAAACAACGTTTCCTTAGGGAAACAAAGCGATCGGCTATCTATGAGAAGCCAATTGATGAGGGCATCTTCCGACCCTTTTCGTTCCGCACCTATTATATGCGCGATATCACTGATTTTGTATTGCATGTTTTAATTGATTTATCTGTTCTTGGGTTTGTGCAACTAAATGCACATATTTCTCATTGGTTGCATCCATCGGTCGATGCTTCAAAATGCGATTGAGAGACTCAAATTGTTCGATAAAATCGATGGTTTTCTTCTCAAAGAATGCTTTTTGGAACTGCTCCCATATATAATTGACAGCTATTTGCGAAGGATGCAGCATGTCGTCTGCATAGAACCTATAATCACGTAGTTCGTCCATCATGATTTCAAAGGCAGGGAAATAGAAACAATTATCTGGATATGCCTTACATAGAGCATCTATTGCCAACAGCAGTATCGATTTACTCAATTGATTCTCGTGTAACCCATCTTTCTTATGACGTATAGGGCTGACAGTGAATACTATCATTTTACGAGGGGGAATGACTGAAGTATCGATGAAATGGGAGAAAACGTCAACGATTTCATCAATAGAGAGTCGCCTTCTCGTAAATAGATAATCTGGTTGTTTCTTACAGTTAGAAACCACTAGTCCTGTTTGATTCAACACATATACCCATGCTGTACCAAAAGTCAGAATATATGTATCAGCACGACTATTGTTCGCATCAAACTCTTCTTTCGGATAAGGTTTCTGAACCCATTCCAAGAATGCTGGACTTCTGTCTTCGAGCGCATTTAGGATAGAAAGTGGGTTGTATAAAGCCCCAAACGGATTAACCACACAATCAAATCCTGCATCCATCATCCTCTCTCCGATATTGTCAGTGAAACACGAGCCAAGCATCAGTATCCTATTCCTGTGAGAAAGATGCAATCCATTACTTTTTATGTCAACCTTAGTTCTGAAATCCACTTTTTCAATAAGTTTGCTTAAAAACGGAAATCTTTTTTGTGATTCAAGATAGCATTTTCAATTTATTTTATTACCTTTGCACACAAATCTTTTGCAAATATACTAAAACTTATTCACATATATGGAACCAGATATAATAATTCTGCAAATTCAGGACAAAAAAACTCAAGAAATTGATTTTGTGCAACTTCACAATATCAAAGACTTGAATCGTGCCATTCGTGGAGGAATGATGAAAGACATTGTCAATATGTCGGAAATATTAATGGATAAACGGATAGATTCCATCTCCCAAGAAATTATTGGCCGTCAAAATGTAAAGGTAATCCTTGTAGCAGGTCCCTCATCGAGCGGAAAGACGACTTTCTGTAAGCGATTGTCACTCCATCTTATGGCTAATGGGTTAAAACCTTATCCTATTTCTCTTGATGACTATTTCGTAGATCGTACCCGCACTCCTCGCGATGAATCGGGCGATTATGACTACGAATCGGTTCGCGCAGTAGATCTCGAACTGCTTCAAAAGCATATTGGAATGTTGCTGAAAGGCGAGGAAATCGAACTTCCTCACTACGACTTTCCAACAGGAAAAAGCTTGAATAGCGGTCGCAAGTTGCGGTTGGAAGATGACATGATTTTGCTGTTTGAAGGCATTCACGGTTTGAATCCCGAACTGACATCCCAGATTCCTGAGTCATTTAAATACCGTATATATGCTTCTGTCTTAGCTCCAGTTCGTATTGACAAGGATACAATGGTTAGTCGCACTGATAGCCGATTAATTCGACGAATTTTAAGAGATTATCGCTATCGTGGAGCATCAGCTATTGCTACTATCGATCGTTGGCCAAGCGTTCGACGAGGTGAGGACCAATGGGTATTCCCTTTTCAAAAATATGCTGATGTAGAGTTTAACAGTGTGCAGATATATGAGTTAGCAGTTCTACGTAATAAGGTTCTCCCGCTGTTGGCCGAAATCACGCCTGACATGCCTCAGTACGAGGTTTCAGATCGTTTACGTCGTCTACTTCTAATGTTTACACCTATCGAAGATATGACCCTCACTCCTCCAACTTCCCTTCTACGAGAGTTCATGGGTGGTAGTTCTTTCAAATACTAATTATCAATTCTACAACGATAGATGGAATCTGCAATCATACTTAGGCATCTGACAACTGGATATCGCTTGAAAGGGAAGGACCGCATTGTGAGCAAAGATATGAACGCGTCTCTGATATCGGGTCAACTCACTTGCCTGATAGGTCCCAATGGAACAGGTAAATCAACCCTGCTTCGTACACTTGCGGCTTTCCAACCCGCATTGAGTGGCGAGGTATCTCTTTTCAATAAACCCGTCAGCAGCTACAGCAATGAAGAATTGTCGAAGCATATTAGTATCGTGCTCACCAACAACTCACACATCAAAAACCTCACGACCTATGAAGTAGTCGGGCTTGGACGCAGCCCTTATACAGGATTCTGGGGACGCCTATCCGAACAAGACCACAATATTATCCGTCAATGTATTCAAAGGGTAGGTATAGAAAAAGTAGCGCAACAGGCATTCCAAACACTCAGCGACGGAGAACGTCAGAAAGCGATGATTGCCAAAGCAATTGCTCAAGAAACACCTGTCATCCTGCTTGACGAACCAACAGCTTTTCTCTACTATCCTAATAAGGTGGGAGTAATGCTCATGTTACGAAGTTTAGCTCACGACATGGGGAAGACCATTCTAATGTCCATTCACGATATTGACTTGGCATTGCAAGTTGCTGACAATATTTGGTTGCTTACTGAAGATGGAACATTAATTAACGGCACTCCAGAGCTACTTTGCTCTGATGGTACAATTCAACGGCATGTTGTTAGTGAAGATATCGAGTTTGATACACTGCGACGTACATTCAGTATCAAGCTACCTTAGTTTTCATGCATACACATGCGTTTTTCCTCATTGATAGGTATTAACTTAGAATCAAATAAAATGAAATAACTAACATTAAAACAAAACGGACATGAAGGACTTTAATTATTATGCACCGACCGAAGTAGTCTTCGGTGAACAATCAGAGGAGCAAGTAGCTCATCTTATTAAGAAATATGGTGGTACTAAAGTGCTGGTTCACTATGGAGGAAAAAGTGCAGAACGCTCAGGCCTGCTTGATAAAATTTGCGACCTACTCAGTAAGGACGGTTTGGCTTTTGTCAAACTTGGTGGAGTAGTACCCAATCCTCGTCTTTCGTTAGCTAAAAAGGGAATAGAGTTGTGCCGCCATGAGGGAGTTGATTTCATTCTGGCTGTAGGAGGAGGAAGTGTGATTGACTCAGCAAAATGTATAGGATATGGTGTTTGCATGAATGAGGACGTATGGAATCTCTATCTCGGTCAAGCTGAAGCACCAAAGACAATGCTACCAATTGCTGCTGTACTTACCATTCCGGCTGCAGGTAGTGAAATGAGTGAAGCATCAGTCATCACAAATGAAGATGGTGATGTGAAGCTCGGCTATTCGAACAACATGTCTCGTCCTAAGTTTGCTATCATGAATCCACGAAGGACTTTTACCCTTCCCCCTTATCAAACAGCAGCTGGTGTAACTGACATGATGATGCATACAATGGAGCGCTATTTCACCAAAGATGACGATATGGATCTCACAACAGATTTGGCTGAAGCTGTATTACGAAGGATGAAGACAGCTGTATTCGATGTTCTGAAAAACCCAGAGGATTATCGTCAACGTGCTCAAATTATGTGGGGCGGTAGCATTGCACACAACGGGCTAACAGGATGTGGAGTACAAGATGATTGGGCTACACACCAATTGGAACATGAGTTAAGTGGCATGTTTGATGTAACTCACGGAGCAGGGTTGGCAGCAATATGGCCTAGTTGGGCTCGTTATGTGATGCATGAAAACCTCAGTCGCTTTGTACGTTTTGCAGTGAACGTGATGGATGTTCCAAACGACTTCTCTGATCCAGAAGGAACTGCAATCAAAGGTATCGAGGCAACAGAACGTTTCTACCACGCTATAGGTATGCCTATCAATATTCGCGAACTAATCGGACGTGAGATTACGGACGAAGAGATTCGCGAAATGACACGTAAGTGTAGCCGCAACTACACCCATACCTGCGGGGCCCTCAAAGTATTGAAGGCCGAGGATATGGAGGCTATCTATAAAATGGCAAGAGGATAAAAACCTACTCGCTTGTAGCATTGCCATCTACTTAGCAAACTGGTAGATGGCAAACGTCTTAGCAGGAATCGAAAGAGAATAGGTAGGAGCCGAGACGGTTATGTTTTGCGTCTTTGGCTCATACTTATTTGGATCAGTAAGGGTGTTCTCCCCATCCATATCATCAGCATGGAAGGTAATCAGTTTGCCTGTGTGCTCACCCTTCATGCCTTTGAGATTTAGTGTAACACTTTGAGCCTTGTTGCCAGTATTAACGATTTTCACATTGTAGCAACCTGCCTTGCTATCAAAGTTAGCGCTTGCAAAGAGACCGTCTTGGTCGCTATTGCCTGCTACAGGTTTTCCATTCATCAACAATGATACCACATTTGTACCCTTAGTTGTAGAATACATCTGCTGAACCTGATAAGAGCAAGAACGGAATGAAGTGAGGTTATCATACCAAATCATATCTGGGCGCCATTGCCATCCTTCTACGTGAGCAAAGAGTGGTGCATAAGTAGCCATTTCAACCACATCAGCATTGCGCTCTACACCTGTGAGGAAAGCTGCCTCAAGCAGTGCTGCCTCAAAGTGGTTCCATTTCTTGCCTCTTCCGTGACAAGCATATTCGCCTGCAAATACTTTCGAACCCTTGCGTGGATAGTTGTCGTAGCGGTTACCGCTTGCAAGGAACCAACTCTCAGGACGATAGAAGTGCTCATCGACAAGGTCAGCACCTATTTTGCGCATCTCTGGCCACAAGAAATCGAAGTCCTCACCTTCGCTGTTAGGGCCTGATGTACCTATTATCTTGATATTTGGATACAGTTTGCGAACTTGATCTACGAATGGCTGCAGGTGGTCAATGTATGTCTGTCCCCACTGTTCATTACCGATTGCTACATATTTCAAGTTGAAAGGTGCTGGATGTCCCATATCAGCGCGCAGTTTAGCCCATTGGTTCTTTGCAGGATCTCCATTCGCAAACTCAATGAGGTCAATTACATCGTCGATATAAGGCTGAAGTTCATCAACAGGTACATGAGCCTCCTCTGAATGGTTCTGGAATTGACAAGCAAGTCCTACACTTACTACAGGAAGTGGTTCTGAACCGATTTCCTCAGAGAGTTGGAAATACTCAAAGAAACCAAGGCCATAGCTCTGATAGTAATCTGGGAAGTATCGGCTGGTGAACGTATAGTGCCAGCGATTCTCGTTCAGCGGACGATTCTCAACAGGTCCCACTGAGTTTTTCCATTGGTAGCGGGTTTCAAGGTCTGTTCCCTCAACGATACATCCTCCTGGGAAGCGGAATACACCAGGGTGGAGTTCTTCCAAAGCTTTTGCCAAATCCATACGCATACCGTTCTCATGACCCTTATATGTCTTGACAGGGAACAAGCTGACATGTTCCACATCTGTGGTCACCTTGCTGTCTCCCCACACACGGAGGTGAGCCTTTGCGAAGGTGCGGCTTGGTTTGATGATTGCTGTATATTTCTTCCATTCCTTGCCGCTTACGTCCACACCTACATTTCCGATTTTCTGATCGTCGCTCATCGTAGCATTATCTACGAGGTCAACCCATAGTTTTGCACTTCCGCCATCTGGCACACGTGCCCATACAGAGAAGCGATATTCCTCACCACCTTTCACTCCCATACCGAAGAAGCCGTGATTCTCAATCATGGTGTGCTTGTCGCTATGTCCAGAAGGAGCAAGACGTACGTAGTGGGGATTCTTGTTGAAAGGACCATCGTTTCTCAAAGATACCTTACCAGAGATGTCCCAACCAGCATAATGGTCGGGGAACTCAAACGAGCGGTTCTTCACCAACTCGGCATACAGACCTCCGTCGGCTGCATAGTTGATGTCTTCGAAGAAGATGCCATACATGGTATAGGGAATCGGTGCTCCCAACTTTTTGGAATTGATGATAAATTCATGGTTCTGGGCATTCATCCCCAACGAGCTTAGCGCGAGCGCTACAGCCATAGTTACATTAGTTACTTTCATACCTTTTCTGTTATAATGAGTTTCAATTCTTTATTCGCCATTCTCTATGTCAAATGCCCCCTTCTTTCAGCAAAAGGGGATATTCGTTTGCAAAGATAGGAAAAAGAATTGAAACTAGCACCATGATTATCCCAAAAAATGTCATTTCACCGTCTTCTAAACAGCGAAAACCTTGCTATTTTATCTCGGAATAATAATACCTCGTATCTCTATCCTCTGAATCACTATAACTATCACCATAAAGCGCTTCAAAATCAACGTCTGCATTAGTGGAATTGACACGCATAATACGATATTTGTAGTTATGTGCATTGATGAGTCCTGAATCCTTCAGCAGGTCCATTCCCGGTTTATTACCCCAATCAGCTCCCATCACATGATCTGATGTGGTCGTAAGGTCATAGTAGTAGTTCGTAGAGCCTTTATAAGTATTCCCTTCCTCATGGTCTTCACGCACCAGGTTGCCGTATGTGTCGTATGCACGGTTCTCAACCTTCACCCTCCACTTGTCTTCACTTGGCCTTTTCTGCTTGCTTTGCTCACGCACCACCCGACCATTCTGTTCGGTATATTCCATGTAGGTCTCAATCTTATCATCTTCGCCAAAACCTGGCGTACCGATGGTCGTAGAATGGCTAATTCTTCCCTGCTTGTCGTATTCCATCTTGTCCGTGATATTTGGGAAGAACTCATCTGTAGGTACTCTATAACCATACAAAATTCGCTCCGTCATCTGATTACGGGCATTATAGGCGTACGTCGTCTTTAGCTTGCCGGCAGATTTATTCTCGAGATTTAATACTGTACCTTCATCTACAAGGTTTCCTCGCTGGTCGTATGTATAGTTCATTATATCTGTACGCCACTTAAGACCACGGTTATATCTTATCAATTCTTTCTTCAAGAGGCGACCTCCGTCAGTAAATGTTGCCTTGACTTCATGCGTCAACACATCTTTTCCGTCAGTCACTTCGTACTGATCTTTTTCCACGCAGAATCCACGTTCGTCATAATGGAAGATAGTCTTGACAGGTTTTTGGTATGTTAAAGATAAAGTCATTAGCGTTTCTGCTATTCGGCCTTGCTGATCATAGGACAAATGCAAAACTGTTGTATCAGATGAGGTTTTTAAGACAATACTATCAAGACGGTAGGCATATTCACCCGGAGCCAAGTCTTTACGGGTAAACGTCTTGTTATACAGACGTTTCACTGTTGCCTTGGGGAAGCGCTTCTGCAGTTGTGCCTTCTCTGCATCCGTCATGAAGCCTTCGATGGTGAAGTTGTCAATCTGTATGCTGTCCATCCATTCAGGTATCACCACTTTGTCTTCGAATGTAAGCTGAAGACGCTGATAGTGGCTTTCTTGCTTCAGCACCTCAGGAACCGTCTTTATCTTCGGAGTTGTAGCATTAGCCGACAATGCAGGGTATTTAAGTCGTGCCAGCAGTTCGGCATCCTCGTCTATCTTGCGGGCAATCCACCCTATCTTGGGTTCTAATGCTCCTGTTGCCTCATCTATTATGACACCTACAAATCCTGCATAGAGCATGATGTCAGTTTCTTCAATCACTTGCATGGTTTCACGGTCAATCAACTGGTACTTTAACGGCACTTTCGACAACTCAACACCTTGCATCTGACTTTGCGGAATGGTTGCCCTTATCTTCCCATTCTTCATATCGGGAAAGAGTTTCACCATCCAGCCATCCAATTCTGTAGGCTTCTCCATGCTGCATCCTCCTCCACGCAGACGGTCGGGACGATCCTGCATCACAATATCCTTCCAGAACTTGCTACTGGGTTTTCCTTCAGCCGTTTTGACCAACTCAGCGATAATGGGTTTCAGTTCCTTCGTCCACCAACCCATGTTGTACTTCTCCAATCCCTGTACCTTCTCAGCCAATTTTCGCCAGTCGGCAGGTGTGCCCTTTAATATAATATAAGGTATACCGCATGAGATGCGGCCTGCGATATAGTGGAAATAACTCTTCAGCGACTCCATTAGTGTGATTTGTGAGGCAATACGCTCTGTCTGCCCCGTGGTAGAGAAGTCGGAGGTCATCAGTTGGGCTATATCGCCCTTGGTGTTTTCTGCAATCGCAGCCGAGAACTTGTCGAAGAGGTCGCTCCAGTTGGCATTCTTGTCGTCCAGGATATCCTCTTCCGTCATAATCTTCAAGTCATTCACGCCTTCGTGGGCGACCAACAGCGAGCGCATCTCTTCGGAATGATTGTTGACATACTCGCTGAATTCAAAGCCGATAAGCTGCCACATCATATCGGGCGAAAGCACAAAAGGTCGATGCTCTGCGTATGCACGCACCAGAGAATAGAAGAACACATCCTCACGGGCATACGAAAGCTTCTCGTCTGCAAAACTATATGCCAGAATCTCTGGGTCAAAACGATAAGAAACGGTACTTAGCACAAGACTTCTTGCAAGATTGGCTGAGGAAATGTTATATAACGCCTTTTCCTCCTCTTCTATAGCAGGAAGATTTGCGTCTACTTCGAACTTGATGGAGCCGACTTCCTGGCTCAATACTTTGCATTTCTGTGCCATCGCAAGGCTTCCAGCCATGCAGGCAACAATGATCATTAAGATTGTTCGTTTCATACTTTATATAATATATTATTAATTTGGTTCTTTGTTAAAACGCATGTCTGAACTTCCAGCCATTATCGTCAACAGTCGCATCATGTCTGAAATCATCTGCAAGGAATTTGATGTCGACACGTAAAGCCTCAAGTGCACGACGATTGCCTTTCTTCACTGCCTCGATGAGTTGACGATTGAGCCTCAACAGACGCCTCACGAGGTACTCCTCCCCTTCTGGAGCCTTCCGACTGGCACAACCATTAGTGCGTGCATACATAGGATTCGCACCTCTGACAAAGACATCCCACAATGTGCCATCAAGAACCGTTATCTGTGAAGTATCTGTTCTGGCAGCCAAGATGGCGTTTGTCCATAGCCCTCGTAGGTCGGATGCCAGATCGTCAGGAATGTGCAACTGATGGTATGCGACAGGTACTGCCCAAGGTTTACGCGGCTTCTCGCGCAACGTCCAACGCGAAGAACTACCCTCGGATTTTGTGAGTTCCATGATTTCTCTGTATGTCTGATCCCAGATGCTCTTCATCGACTCATTATATACCAATGCGTGCTTCACGGAATCATACCCCAAGACACCCTCACTCCGAAACGATCGGGAGATAAACACCCCACAGCTTAACTTGTTCAGATGAAGAAGTTTTGTTCTTTTCTCGTTGTAGTAATGAGTGAATGCATCATTACTGTTGCTTGCGTAATTCGCATATACAGCAGGGTCAAGTGCATTTTGTGCCATCGCTATGAGCGACAGACACAACATTACTTGAATTAACACTACTTTTTTCATAATTCTTCTATTTGATCTCCGAATAATAATACCTCACGTCCTGACCTACTGTACTTGAGCCTCTCATTCCTTCGAAGTCACCAAGGGGATTGACTCCGTTGATGCGCATGAGGCGGTTTTTGCACTTACATGCCTGGACGAGCATACTCAGTTGCAAGAATTGCATTCCAGGTTTACCATACCAGTCAAGCCCCTGCACGTTCTCCGTCTTGGTGGCGAGGTCGTAATAATAGTTAGCGGAGCCGTAGTACTGATCATCTTCCTCGTAGTCTTCACGCACCATGTTGCCGTAGGTGTCGTATGCACGGCTTTCGACAACTACACTCCATTCACCTTCAATACCATTGCCCTTGCGTGTCTCGCGCACCACCTGTCCGTTCTGTTCGATGTATTCGATGTAGGTCTCGTTCTTTCCGTCCTCCCATCCGTTGGTCACGATATTGGTATAATGGCTCACACGGCCGTTCTGGTCGTATTCCCTCGTGGTCGTGATATTGGGGAAGAACTCATCTTCCTGAGTTTTATGGCCATACGCTATTTCTTCAATCCGCTGGTTCAGTGCATTGTAGGCATAGGTGGTCTTCGACTTACTGAGTGTGTTGCTCGGTGTCATAAGAGATTGGCTCAAGTGTTCCACACAGTTTCCACGCTGGTCGTAGGTGTAGCTGTCCGTGACGAGACAATTCACCTTTCCGTCTTTGTCGAACATCTTCGTTTCTTGCTTCATCATACGGCCTTCGTCGGTATAGGTTGCACGAACCTCTGTCAGCTGAACGTCTTTGCCATCAACCTCTTGGTATTGGTCCTCTCCCACACAGAAACCACGCTTATCGTAGTGGTAGATGTGCTTCTCGGGTGTGAAACTTGTAGCTATCAGTAACATTTCTGCAATCCGCCCTTGAGCGTCGTAAGCGAAACGGAAAACGCTTTTACCGTATGATGCCACATTCACGATGCTGTCGAGACGGTAAGCATACTGACCTGGAGCAAGATTACGACGGGTGGTGAACTTTACAGAGTCTTGACCTGGAGCCAACACCCTCTGTACTTTCTGTGCCATCGCAAAGAGCGAGATGCACAACATGACTTGAATTAAAACGATTTTTTTCATAACTTTGCACAATTTAGTGATTGATTACGCTGCAAAGTAACAACATTTTTTGTTTTCCACCAAGAAAATTAGTTTACAAAAAATTTACATTTTCCGCATTTCGTCACTATATTCGTACTTTCGTCACTTTTCCCCCATTTCATCGGTGTTTTTGGCAAAATCGTCTTTTGAAATTATCAAAAATGTCCTAAATACTCCAATTTTAAGGTGTAAAATTGCCAAATTGCCCCATTTCATCGACAAAAATTTGCTGTATCGTCTTTTGCGACTTAAGAAACGATAAAATTACCAACACATAAGGAAATTTGTTTTTCTCCCCTAATGTATTTTTATTTTCCCTTAAGGCAATTTTATATTTCATAGTATGAAATGTATGTTTCATAGTTTGAAACGTACGTTTCATAGTTTGAAATGTACGTTTCGTAGTACGAAACATAAATTACCCTTAGGAGAAAAATCTTTTTCTGTTAAGGGAAAATACTTTTTTCATTAGGGGTAACATCTTTTTCTTCAGGGAGTTCCAACCGTTTCAACTTTTTCATTTCGCAGAAAGCATGCCGATTGCTCAAAAAACACTCATTAGCATACTTTTTCCACATGATTTTCAGCATAGAACCTTCAATCATGTTAAAGAATAAGGTAAAAGATGCGCGATTCTTTCTTCATGTACAGAATATTTCGTAACTTTGCACCAAAGTTTTGGGTCAAAGCAAAAAGATATGTGGTTATTCATCATCAAATTTATCGTAGGGTTGCTCTTAGTCATTAAGGGGGCAGATTTCCTGACAGACGGAGCTTCATCGATTGCACGAAAGTTCAAGGTGTCGACCCTCTTGATTGGGCTTACCATTGTGTCGTTTGGCACCTCGCTCCCCGAATTGGTGGTCAGTTCGGTTTCGGCTCTGAAAGGCAGTAGCGATATGGCGATGGGAAATGTGATAGGTAGCAACCTGTTCAACACACTTGCTATCGTGGGAGTTACGGCTCTGTTCTGCCCAATCGTGTGCAAGAAGGATTTACTGCTTCGCGACCTACCTGTAAATGTACTAGTGACATGCACCTTATTTGTGATGGTGTACTATTGCTACGGAATTGGCACTCTGACTAGAATGGAGGGTATCACACTGCTTATCATCTTCGCCATCTATATGGGATTCACCATCTACACCTCGCTCAAATCCTCGAAACGGGCAGAGGAAGTATCTACAGAGCCATTTATGCCAATGTGGAAAGCCATCCTGTGGATTGTATTAGGCTTAGTAGCCCTCGTATTTGGCGGCAATTGGTTTGTTGACGGAGCAGCAGGCATTGCAGGCGAATTGGGTGTCAGCGAATCAGTAATTGCGCTCACGATTGTATCAGCAGGCACATCGTTCCCAGAGCTGGCAACCTCAGTCGTAGCTGCACGCAAAGGGGATACAGATATGGCGATGGGCAATGTGGTTGGTAGCAATATCTTCAACATCATGTTTATCCTGGGTGTAGCATCTGTCATCAACCCAATTACAGCAAATGGTATCGAGATTCTCGACTTCAAGATATTGCTCTTCAGCATCCTGCTGCTTACAGCATTCTGCGTAATTGGCAAACGTCACAGAATCGGCAGATGGCAAGGAGCAATCCTAACCATTTGTATGATTGCCTACTATGTGTATTTGGTCTATTCAGCATAGATTTTGAGAGCAATCGAGGTGAAAACATCAAAAAATAGGGCACAAAAGGCAAAAAACTCCCATATCAAGCCCCATATCTCCAAACTTTTTCGTACCTTTGCATCCGCTTTACGCGAAAAATAAATATTAACAAACAAAATTATCATTTATGTACTTAGATTCAGCTAAGAAGCAAGAGATCTTTAGTCAGTACGGAAAGTCTAATACTGATACTGGTTCATGCGAGAGCCAGATAGCTTTATTTTCATACCGTATCGACCGTTTGACCGAGCATGTCAAGGCCAATCACAAAGATTATAGCACAAACAGAGCTCTTGTTAAGCTTGTAGGTCAGCGTCGCAGTTTGCTGAACTATCTCAAGAACAAGGACATTGAGCGCTATCGCGCCATTGTTAAGGCTCTTGGTCTCCGTAAGTAATACGTTTGAGACTGAAAAAGTAAGAGGATATCCATTGTGGGTATCCTCTTTTCGTTTACCAAAACTTGTTGGCTTCAGCACTATATTCAAACCCAGCATCAGCAAGCTTCGCCTTAAGCCAATCGGGGTCAATCTCTAAATCTTCGCAAAGCGACTGAAGGGAATCGTAGTTGTCTCGCAACTTCATGTTGATGAAACTCATCAGCATCATTGGATCTTGAGGAATTTGCATTTACTTGATTATTTTGGTGCTCACCCTGTTGAGCAACCTAAGGTTACTATTCTTTTCGTTTGTTATATCTTGGATGATGGGTCAAAATTTCCTCACGCAGATGACTAGTATCGATATGCATGTAAATCTCAGTCGTCGAGATTGATTCATGACCCAACATTGCCTGAATGGCTCTTAAATTCGCTCCACCCTCTAATAAGCTGGTTGCGAAACTATGTCGAAACGTATGAGGACTGACCGTCTTCTTGATTCCTGCCTTCTCCACTAATTCCTTCACAATATGGAACACAAGGATTCGTGACAGACTCTTCTTCCTCAGTTGACTGAGAAACACATAATCCTCATAACCTTCTTTCACAGGAATGTGGCACCTATCTGCGAAATAAAGGTTCAGTTCCTTTACCGCTTTTGGCGAAATAGGTACGAGTCGCTGTTTGGAACCCTTACCAATCACCTTGATGAACCCTTCGTCGAGATACAAATCCGACAATTTCAAATTACAAAGCTCGCTTACTCGAAGACCACAGCTGAACATCACTTCTATCATCGCCTTGTTTCGCTGACCTTCTGGCTGAGACAAGTCGATAGCGCTTTCGATTAAGTCGATTTCTTCAACTGACAAAATATCAGGCAGATGTTGGGGCTTCTGAGGTAAGTCAAGCAGCTCCATCGGATCCTTATCCAACTCACAAGTCATCACTAAGAACTTATAGAAGCTACGAACCCCCATAAGTATCCGATATTGAGAGGTTGGATGAACGCCTACATCGTGCAAAGCCGCAGAAAACTCATGAAAGTCCTCCAACTCTACCTCCAAAGGATGACGATGCTTTTCTTCGATGAATTTGAAGAATTTCAGCAAATCACGCTGATAGGCATCAATCGTGTTTTGCGAGAAAGCCTTTTCCAGTTTCAAGTACTGGTAATACCTTCGCAATAATCCATTTATCTCTTTATTCTCCATACTGCTTCATGGAACTTTAGCATGCAAAGATATAAAAAAAGTTTGAGAAAACACCCATTTTTCATCAAAAAACCTTTTTGCCCCTATATATATAATAAGGTATCATAAAAAATGCCTGAAGCTTCAAGCTCCAGGCATTAATTGATTACTCTTTCTTGAGAATCGAGAAAGAGAGCGTGTATTACTTCACGAATACCTTCTTACCACCTACAATGTTAAGACCCTTCTGGAGAGCATTGATACGCTGACCTGAGATGTTGTAGATAGCAGCTGACTTCTTCGTATTGTTAGCAACT
>CACZXN010000015.1 GCA_902785075.1 uncultured Bacteroidales bacterium
TAAAGAACATCTTCAATAGAACTATAATAAAGTTCTAATAAAACCAGTGTAAAGCTCCAATGTAACCTCGATGCAGCAAAGTAGCATCTTCTATACTTGCCCGGTATATGTCCGGTACATGTCCGGTAAAGTACCGAACATGTATCGGGCTTCTACCGAAGGCATAGCGGGTAAGTATATAAGGTACTACGGGGCAATACTATGGTTAATGTATAGGAAGATTGGAGGTGAATATGAGAGGAATTAGTGAGGTATATGAGATGAACATGAGAAGAATTAGTGAGGTATATGAGATGAACATGAGAGGAATATGTCATGTTTATCATAAATGATTTAACTTCCGAAACTTCAAATTCTTATATTTAATTTCTATTCAATTTCAATATGTTTCTAATATAATTCCAATTATAGGAATTGGAGATGAACTAGAGATATCATATATGAAAACAGAGGGAATCAAAGGGGACGGTTTTCTTCGAGCGTGGGTTATGTGCGGATAATGATGGGTTATTGGGAAATAGTAATGGATAAAGCAGTGAGAAAGTAAGAAAGTCGCTTAGTAACTTATGGACAGGAAGGTTTTGTTGTTGTACATGAAACAGTCGCAGGGTGTGTAATTTTTATAATATAATTATTATAATATAATAATATAATAATAAAGCTATTATTATTTCTCCCCTTTTTAATTAACTCGTATATTATTCTTGTCCATAAGTTACTTTCTGACTAAGCGACTAACTCATTACTTTTCCATATATTTTTCAATGTGTTTTTCGTTTTTTCTCAACACCTAACACAGAAAATACATAAGACACTCTCTATCAAGTACTTACGAGTAAAAAGTATACAAAAACGCAACTACAAATATCTACAAAGCCATTTTTAGGGTGTTTTATGTTAGGTGTTTGCAAATTTCATATTATTCTGTCATTTTCATCGAATCATCCGAGGGATTTGATACATCGTATGTCGAAATGGTCCCACTCTGGGACTGTAACGGTCCCATATTGGGAATCAATCAGTCCCTTATTGGGACTCAAGAACAGTACAACTGTTGCATCATTGTCGGATTTTATGTAAAACATTTGGTAGTTTCAGAATTATTCTCTAACTTTGCAAAACGTATTATTAACAATCAAATTATAATTAATATGAAGAAAAGAATAATACTATTCAGTTTCCTCTTATTTTCATTGAGTTTGTTTATAAATGGGCAAAACGATCTCAACGGCCTTGGATACCAACTCCAATTTTTCCCATATAATTTCTACGAATGGAAAGAGGATGTCAACAAGGATTTTATTGTTGACACACAAGATGTCTTGCGTATTTATGAGTCAATTCAAGCAGCCGAGAGTAATGATTTTGGCCCTGATGTCAATTTAGACAAAGTGGTTGACACCCAGGACGTGCTTAAAGTTTACGATTATATCCAGTCAGAATCGTCACCAACATTGGTTGGGCCTGATGAAACGATGGATGTAATCACCAACGCCATTAATTTGCTGGACTACTACGGTGCTGTTTTACGTTTCCCTGTTTGTCGTTTTAGCATAGTCGCACCCACAGACAATGGTCTTTTGACATACATCGACCCCGTATCTATGGGACAACAGGAAACACGTATATGGAAATTCATGATGAATCCAACTCCTGATAATGGTAACATGTTCTCTCGTATCCAAGCAGTTGTCTACAAGGCAGAGAGACAGGCAGACGGTACATGGCTTCCGACCGACTCATTGACAACTTATGTAGGTAGTATGACAAACGACCGCGTATTTAATAGACTTCAAGACATTTTAGAAAATTGTATAGTGCCAGAAGGTTTTGTTCAGGAAAAACATTACTACAAGACACTTTCCGGCAATTATATATATGTGAATCAAGATGGAGGTGACCTTACCATCTCTGGCGGTTTCCAAATGGACTCCCAAAAGCAAGTGAAGGTCATCAAAACCGGAAACGTGATAAACGGTACAGCTTATCTTGTTGATAACGCAGTCTATTCTTCCTATTGCTCTGTCAGCGATGTGCTGAGCGCAAATCCTGAATTCTCGGAGTTTTATAATCTGCTTCAAGCTTGTGGCGCCATCACTACAATCGCAGGAAGGAAGGGACTGAATTGGTCTTCTGCTTCCAAAAATGGTAACTTGATTTATATTCCAGAGAACTATGATGAGAGTGTCGACTACCTATTGAATACTTATAACTATACTATCTATGTTCCAACCAATGAAGCTATGCACGAGGCGTACGCATTGGGTCTCCCAACGGTGAAGATGTTAGAAGATGCCATAGCTATCGACGAAAATGAAAATGAACAAGTCTGGGATTCTGCAGCCCATCTTCGCAAGGTGATGCTCGATTTCGTGAAGTATCATATCCAAGAAAAAGCAGTCGTGATTGATAATCAATATGAACTCAACAGATATGCGTCGATGAAACTGAACAAGAATTATGTTCCCTTTAAGATACAATTAGAATCATATGGTAATGAACTATGGGTTCAAGGTGTTTGTTCAAGCAAACAGCCCATCAACAAGAGCCAGATGTATAATGTGATGGTGCGTGAGTATTGGCTGAATAATAAGAATGTAGAGTCTGCAGCCTTAATCGAAACATCCTCAAATGCTGTTTTGCATGCAATCGACCACCCGCTCCTTTACAATTACAAGGCAGATGCAGATTTGACAAAGCCTGAGAACAACCAGTTCATTTACGTTCCTCGTAAGTTATATTTTGAAATTGATTACTAATCATTACGTCCTATGAAAGCTAAATATATATTCACATCGTTAATGATGTCGTTCATGGCAATAACTGACATGAATGCTCAGAACAATCTAGTTGTCGTAAAAAACGATGGTTCGCAGCAAACGTTCACTCTGAGCAAGAAGCCTTACATGCTGTTCACAGACGATAACATACAGATAGTTACACATGATAATCAAGCAGATATCAGCTATCTTGATTTTAACTATTTTTCCTATCAAGGCCAGCAACAGAGTCGGATGAACGCTATCGTCGAAACAACTGGTGGTATGACACTCCATGAGCTAGAGAACGACCAGAGAGTAATGTTAGGATATGCTTCAAAAGATATAGTAACTAACAGCTATTCTATGGAATTAGATGAAAAAGGCATTCCTGCCTTTACCAAGAGCTGTAATATCATGGCGAAACATTTGAACGAAGACGATCCATATTACAATCGTTTACCTTTCAATTCGTATCTGGATGTGGAACCCACCTCAAGTGCTTCTCAAGCATATATTGCCTTTACTGTTCCTCCAATAGGTTCGGGAACCTACGATTTATACCTCGTCACCTTGCCTTTGACGTTCACAGACAACGTGAGCGAGGAAGAGGCATCCAAGCCATATCAGTTCCGCGTCAACATGTTCTATCATACAAAAGATGGAGGATGGCCCAAAACTCGCAACGAGGTATTGAAGAATCCTGCCGATCCTACAGGCAAAGAACAAAATTACAACAGCAGCCCAACGGGGGTTGATACCATTTTCCTTGGTACCAAAACTTTTGATGCAGACATAACCCAAAGTCCAAGCATAATGGTTCAAGTTCAAAGCTACGTACCGACATCAGAAACGAAGAATTATTCGCGTCGTATGTGCATCAGTGGCTTGATGATGAAGGCACACAATGAGGACTTCTCCGCAACGAAATTCCTCAAATTCAGCGAAACAATATGGTATTCTCGCAATGATTTGCAGCGAATCAGTTGCATGGATCAGCTGACATTCACCTCAGAGGTGGTTTCCAATGATATCTTATCTCCACAACTGAAGGTGAACCTGAATGGCACACCTTACTATGCGGATGTGGATTTCTATGGAACCATGCTTACTATAGATGAGAATGGAACAATTTGTATTCCATACATTCTGTTCCCTGGCTATGACTACATATACACACCATCCCTTTTCGTGGAAGGTACTCCATCCACAATCCGTGTTAAGGATGATACGAGCGGTCTTTTAGCAACATCCGCAACGATTGATAACGTAGATGTACATGTATCTGCCCAACTATTGGGTATGAAGTCTTTCTGGACTCAGTATGTTAAAGGTAAGCACCTGAATGATATCCCATGCTATCGGGTAGGTATTGAGTTGAAGAACACGAAGACAGACAAAGTCTTTTCATATTATGACCCAAAAGAAATCCTTACACGGCCTGACCAAACCCCTAACTCACTCACTATAACTGATAACATGAAGTATGCTGTCGATTATAAAATATATGAATTAGGGTTCGGCCAAACCTATCAGTGCAGGGCTTTCTTGGAATATGGGAATTCAACCAATATCTATAGGATGTTGGAAAACAGTCCTCGTTGCTACGATAGCCATCCTGTTGAAATTACCACACCTACAAGAGAGGAATATGAGAAACAGTTCAAGAAAGAAAACTTGCCTCAGATTATGGCAAACGACGCTTCAATATCATTATTTAACCAAGCGATGGCAGCCACACACATGGGTGAACGTTTAGAGAAATATATTGATGAAACATATAGCCTTTCCGCAGACTCTGTCAATCAGTGGTTCTATTATTCAACAGGTTTGGAGTATGATATCGTGGGGTATATGCAAACCCGCTATTTTGGCTACACTGGCTTTGTTGAGCCAAATGAGGTGTTTGCACAACATGGAATCAAAACACTCGATGACTTGCGTAACTATGCAAAACAGGTCTATGATGAGATGTATCCTGAGGATGCTGGTGTGAAAGACGAAACGGACAGCAGGAATTCGCTCAATCGATTTGTCGCTTATCACTTCCTGCCCGAACGAATTGAATATGATAAGCTAACTGCAGATAACATTCTTTTGAGAACTTTCGACCGTAAACATTGGGATGTGGCAGAATGGTATGAAACGATGATGCCTTATTCTATCATGAAGGTATCTTATCCTTCAGGTTCAAGCGAGGGTCGCTACGTCAATCGCCGTGGTGTCATGGATAGACCAGACTGGAGAGGAGTTTTTGTTGCAGGCGCAAAGATTAAGTCTCCTTCTAAAGCTGATAAAGAATTGGTAGCCATCAATGGTGTGTACCATTATATTGATGATATCATTGACTATGGTCGCAACACACAAGAAGTCGTACTCAATGAGCGAATGCGTATAGAAGCAACCACACTTTCACCTGACTTTATGACAAGTGGAGCCCGCGGACATGCAGTAGTTGGAGTAGGAGGCGTTTCTTCTTATCCTGGTCAATATGGAAGCCAAAGTAGCTCACCTGACCCTGATATGAACCCAAATCACTGTATAGGATTTAAGCGTGGTGCTGCTACCAACTTTGCTTTCACACCAAATACCCACTTACATGTTCGTAACCGTAATCTTTGTTTCTGGTCATACCAAGGCGACGAAGTATTAATCTCCGGCCATTTTGATGTCACCGTTAAGATACCGCCAGTACCAGCAGGCGTATATGAGCTCCGTATAGCAACCCTTTTAGGTTTTCCCAATAGGGGCATCGTTGCATTCTATCTGGATGGAAAGCCTTGCGGACTTCCTATAGATTTGAGAAAAGATGGTGTTGATCCGTCAATCGGTAACAAGCCAGACTCAGATCTTGGAGATGACGAAGCAATTGCTGCTTATGACAAGGCTTTGCATAACCGTGGCTGGATGAAAGGGCCTGCTTCCTATGGAAATATTAATCAGGACGGAACCGGTTCTCCATACTGGATGCGTAATGGTATGACCGAGATGCGCCGAGTTTTAACGACATTCATTTCTGATGGGGCAACGGATCACTATCTAAGAATTCAGCAGTTATTGGACATGGGGCCGAGTAGCGCGTTTGCATTTGATTACATAGAGCTTTGTCCTCGTAGTGTCTATGATAATGACCTATATCCAGAGGATAAATGGTGATATAACCCGTGAGGGGCAATGGACAATACAAAATGTATAATGTAAAAAGCCGTAACACATAAACAACACGGACAAGGAGCAATCCCTGTCCGTGTTCTGTTTTTCTTTCCTTTCACAAATAATTTTATATTAATTTTTGGTAGTTTCAGAATTATTCTCTATCTTTGCAGGCTGAAAACGAACATTTAACTAATGAGAATATGAAACCAACTCTATTTTTGCTTGCTGCAGGTATGGGTAGCCGCTATGGTGGCTTGAAGCAGCTCGATGGTCTGGGACCTAATGGTGAGACTATCATGGATTATAGTATCTACGATGCTATTCGTGCGGGATTCGGGAAAATTGTATGGGTCATCCGTAAGGATTTCGAAGAGCAGTTCCGCACTCAGATTTTATCGAAATATGAGGGTAAGGTGGCTTGCGAACTCTGTTTCCAGGCGCTCGATGCCCTGCCCGAAGGATTCAAGTGTCCTGAGGGACGTGTAAAGCCTTGGGGTACGAACCATGCCGTTTTGATGGGTAAGGATGTCATCAAAGAGCCATTCTGTGTCATCAATTGCGACGACTTCTACGGACGCGATGCATTCGCAAGCATCGGTAAGTTCCTTAGCGAACTGCCTGAGGGTACGAAGAACAAATATGCAATGGTGGGATTCCGTGTTTGCAACACGCTGAGCGAGAACGGTTCTGTGGCTCGCGGCATTTGTGCGACGAACGAAAAGCATCATCTGACGGACGTCGTTGAACGTACAGAGATTCTGCGTGTTGACGGAAAAATCTGCTACAAGGAAGGCGACGGATGGGTAGAGATTCCTGAGAATTCGCCTGTATCGATGAACATGTGGGGCTTCACTCCCGACTATTTCGAATACAGCGAAGAGTTCTTTAAGGTGTTCCTAAGCGACCCAAAGAACATGGAGAATCCAAAAGCAGAGTTCTTTATTCCATTAATGGTGAACAAACTCATCACCGAAGGAACGGCTACTGTTGAGGTGCTCGACACTACTAGCAAATGGTTTGGTGTGACATATGCTGCTGATCGTCCAGACACCGTAGCACGCATCAAGTCGTTGATCGAAGCTGGCGAGTACCCAGAGAAATTGTGGTAAAAGCATGCGGGAAGGAATCCTTCTCATCATATTAATATTGAGTATAGGACATGTGGAGGCTCAAGGGGTCTCCATCATGTCCTATAATAGTGAAAACGCATTCGATACCCTGCACGACGAAGGATTCCAAGACGAGGAATACACTCCTGAGGGGAGCCGTCATTGGAGTCGTTACCGAATGATGCAGAAACTGAAGAACATCAGTAAGGTGATTGTGGCAGCAGACACGCAGCGCCCAGTTGACATCGTGTGTTTGGAAGAAGTGGAGAACGACAGCGTTCTCACATACCTCACCCGCCGTACCGCTCTCGCAACCTTAGGATACAAATACCTCATGACACATTCTGTCGATCATCGAGGTATCGACGTAGCACTACTCTACTCGCCTTTCACTTTCCATCCTATCAGCCACAACTCCATCCGTGCCAACACAACTACTTCCACTCGAGATGTGCTCCACGTTTGCGGAACGACAGGCGGAAGTCGGCAGGACACACTCGACATCTATGTGGTACACCTTCCATCAAAACTCAACGGGAAAGAAAGCGAGCGTAACCGTCAAAAGGTTGTAGATGCTATCACAGCTTCGACCGATTCCATACAGAAAGAGCGGAAAGATGCCAAAATCATTATTCTGGGCGATTTCAACGACAGCCCCGATTCACCGCTTCTAAGCCTCAACTTCAAGGAGTTTACCAACCTGGCTTTGGCTTATCAAGATAAACACAGTGGGTCGTATAAGTATCAAGGAGGATGGGAAACGATTGATCAAATATTGATTAGCAAAGCGCTCACTCAACTCGAAACGGAAGGGCTACGATACCATGATGCAAAGATTCTCAAACTGCCGTTCCTGCTCGAATCAGATACACAATACGGAGGAGAGAAACCCAATCGCACCTTCGTAGGGTATCGATACAACGGAGGCTTCAGCGACCACCTGCCGGTAATCCTGTATCTGAAATAAAAAGGAGCCTTCTCTGCTCACCAAGAGAAGGACTCCCCAATTATAAGTTTACGCTACACAATGCCTTGAGCCAACATTGCTTTAGCTACCTTCATAAAACCGGCAATATTTGCACCTTTAACATAGTTGACATATCCGTCGGGTTGCTTGCCATACTGAACACATTGTTCGTGTATGCCATGCATGATGTGGTGTAATCGCTCATCTACTTCGTTTGCGCTCCAACTGATATGCATCGCATTCTGGCTCATCTCCAACCCAGAAGTAGCCACACCGCCTGCATTAACAGCCTTACCTGGAGCATAGAGCATCTTATGTTCGATGAACAAGTCAATCGCCTCGGGTGTACATCCCATATTACTGATTTCGCCAATACAAGTTACGCCATTATCTATCAGCATCTTGGCATCTTCACCGTTCAGTTCGTTCTGAGTGGCACAAGGAAGTGCAATATCACATTTCACTTCCCAAGGACGCTTGCCTTCATAGAATGTGCTACCAGGGAAACGATCAGCGTAAGGAGCACAGACGTCATTACCACTCGCACGCAGTTCCAACAGATAGTCAATCTTCTCGCTATCAAGGCCAGAAGGGTCGTAGATGTAACCATCAGGACCAGATATCGTAATCACCTTGGCACCCATCTGGGTAGCTTTCGTAGCTGCACCCCAAGCAACATTTCCAAAACCGGAAATCGCAACCGTCTTACCCTTGATGTCAATCCCCTTATCCTGTAACATCTCACGCACGAAGTAAAGACCGCCAAATCCGGTAGCCTCTGGACGTACCAACGAGCCTCCGTATTCCAGACCTTTACCTGTAAGCACTCCGCTCCAGTCGCGCGTCAGCTTCTTGTATTCGCCAAACATGTAACCTATCTCACGCGCTCCAACACCTATATCTCCTGCCGGAATATCAATCTCAGGGCCTATATAGCGATAGAGTTCGCTCATGAATGCCTGACAGAAACGCATGATTTCCGCATCGCTCTTTCCACGAGGCGAGAAGTCAGAACCACCCTTTCCGCCTCCCATCGGAAGCGTAGTGAGAGCATTCTTGAACGTCTGCTCAAAACCAAGGAACTTCAGAATACTAAGGTTCACAGATGCATGGAAACGAAGTCCACCCTTATATGGACCTATTGCGCTGTTGAACTGCACACGATAGCCGAGATTCACCTGCACCTCACCTTTGTCATCCACCCAAGGAACTCGGAAGGTGATAATGCGTTCTGGTTCTACGAGACGTTCAATCAATTTCACCCGTTCAAATTCAGGATGACGATTATAAATCTCCTCAATCGACAAAAGTACTTCCTTTACTGCCTGCAGATATTCTTTTTCTCCAGGATGCTTGGCTTCGAGTTGAGCCATAAGTTTATTAATATCCATAGTTGCTTGTTAATTAAGATTATCAAAATTCTATTCTGTAATGGTCACTTTAATGATACATGTTGCATAATAAGACTTACCTTCTGGGTCGTCTGCAGGACGATAGCGGATTCCGATTGGAATCGTGAAAGTATCGCCTGGGCGAACGGCTTTGTTGTTAGCTATGATGTAGAAGCCTTTATAATATGCCAAGTGAGATGCGTAGATAACGATTTCGTCATCAGTTTCCGAGTAATCAACCACAGAACCGTCCGCATGGAAGCAATAGAGATTGCCATTGGTTCCCTCAACCATCGCTCCGTCCTTATTAATCGCAAAAACACAGAACTCATCTTCAGGATTATACTTTGCAGCCTTTACCTGATCAGCTTTTACTTTGAAAGCCTGACTCACGATGTCGTAGTTCAAAGGTACGATTGCGTAAAGCGTACCCGTCTCAACATATTTGATGCTCGCCTGCATCTGCAGGTCGATATTCTCAGGATTACCTGTAGCCACATAATAGCCACTACGATCGGTCTCTTCAAACTGTACCTGATAGGGCCATTGTTCATCATTCGAACTATCATCATCCCACGGATGGCGCCAATGCTCAGTTGGAGCACCACAAACCACGAGCCACAATTTCTGTACGTCATCAGGCATCGTAAATTCAGCCGTACCCTCCGACTCACGTTTCATTTCTCCATAAAAACGGGTGCCATCATTGCTGAGAGCCACGAATCCATAGCGCCAACCAGCTTTCGCCACATTCACCTTACGATACCCATCAGCTCCCGCTATTCCCTTGAAATGTGCCTTCACCACCGTTCCTTTGGGACGAACCGTAAGGGGAATGGCATTGTAGCCATAGTTCTGCGGGCATTGTTCCTCTTCCACTTGCCATATCTTGTTTGTCGCGTCCACTAACTTCATCTCTGTGGTTTGCGTCATTTTGTTGGCTCCAAGCTCTCTGATGTCATCAATATCCCAAGTAACTGAGCGTGCCGCAAAATCATACATCTCATCATTGAAAGTACTTTGGTCGATAGCTGTCAATCGTTTATAGGTTTCGACAGGGTCCTCTGGCTTGGTCGATTCGCGCCACATACGTCCGATAAATCGTACTCCATGCAACATTGCCCAATAGTCCTGAATGAAATGGTTGTAGTAGCGCCATTCCTCGTTCAGAAGGTTCAGATGGAAGTATCTTGGTGAGAAATAGCTGCTGAATTTTTCTTTTGGATAGCATCGATAGGCTTGCCATTGGGCACAACTCTCCCACCAGCCACATCCTCCAGAAGCATTCGGTCCAAAGCCATAACGCCATCCATGAGAGGTGCCGAGATCGCAACTGACGATATACTGGAACGAATGTCCAATCTCATGAGCAAGGGTGGAAGCAGAGTTTACAGCACTATAGTTGCACCATAACGCCCCGATTCGATCGTCATAGCCCGATCCTGTTGCCAACCATGTAGCATCTGAATTGACATAAATCTCCAGCTTATAAGTATCAACCGTCTTGGAATCACCCACAAAGGCAAAGCCCAGAGAGTCGGTATACATCTTAAAGAAATACTCTGCGTTATTCAGGAGGGAGGTCGGATTGAATCGTGCTGACCCGTTTCCTCTGTTCGGATCGGTTCCGAACCCACTATCCCAGAATACGATGAAATGTTCGGACTCGCGACTACGTTCCCAACACCACTTGCTCGAAGGGTTGTCGAAATCCATCGTATTCAACTCACGAGGTTTGTAAATAGCAAGTCCTGGGTCATGAAAAGTATAATAGTCGTACTTCGACGCATAGATGCGCGAAAATGTCGATCCGTCTTTTTGGTAGAAAGTCATCTTCATCTTCGAAAAGCATACGCTATCCACATTGCTCATATCGATAGCCTGATGTTCTCCAAAGCGGTCAGCGCTGTGCAACCACAATGTCTGCTGAGCTGACGAAATACCAAATGTTCCAATTACGACACATAATAACAAGAATAACCTCTGTCGCATACCACTTATTGTTTTCGAGTTGAACATACCTATTTCTTTGAGAACTTAAACGATGTCTTGCCAATCTTGACGATGTACACCCCTTTCACAAGGTCCTCTGTGTTGACCATCGTCACACCAGCCGACTTGCTCATCTTCACCTTCATCCTCGTACCATTCACAGCATATACCTCAACCGCCTTATCTCCATCTACGACAAGGGTATTCCCCTCAAACTTTACCTTCCGTTCAGCCAACACAGCCTCTATACTGCTTGGGTCGTCTGTCTGAGAAATATAGAAATGGTCAACATCCTCGAAACTAAATGCCTGTGTGTCAATGAGCACTTTTCCGTCCACCATCCGCAAGACTGGTTTATCGTCGAGCAGAAAATAGATTTTTGTGCTGTCGCTAAGCACCAGCACCAAACTCCTTGCATTTGCCGACATCTGTGTCAGCAACGCAAGCGTACAAATAAGGATTACTTTCTTAATCATTGCTTATTGATAGATGATAGTTATTAATACTCCAGATTAGTTATTGCTTCGACTTCTAAAGATTCATCGATTCGATGACAAAGATATGAAAAAAAACGTATCGATGCAAATAACTATATTTGTTTCTTGCCAAAAGGAAACTTTTTTGGCACTTTTTGGACAAATTCAGTTCTGTTTCGAGAAATTGCTGTCAATGATGGCTCTCACCAGCAATCTACCATTTACCTGATACCCATGACTCTTGTCCACTCCTGCATAATCCATCAGTACAATGCCTGTAGAACCTGACGGATGAGCAGTAAGGAATCGGAGGAAAGCTGCATGAGTATGGACAGCATTGTCGCGATAGCCATTACTGGTAGAGATTGAATGTCCAAACAACTTGAGGACCTTTGAATAGGCAGAAGCAAAATTCAGTACCCAGACGACGGAATTGCTGTCCGAAGCCTTGTGAGCGGAGCTAAACTCCAGCATACGTTCCACAGCAGCCACTTTCGTATTGATAGCCCCGGGGAAATAGGTTGACGAGAAGTCCTGCATGTACACTCGCCCACTCGTTCCACCTTTTCCAACAATACGTCCTCGTGTCTGACGATTCCAGTCGGCAGCTCCAGTCCAATTATAGAAGATACCACCCACAGGATTGTTTGAGTAGTTGTTGCGACTCAATATCAGGATTTTCCCACGCAACTCACCCACTCGCAAGTCGGGCTTGAAGTCTGCCAGATAGCCGAGATATTCCCTACGATGCAACACCTCGACCAACCGGCTTGCATAGTCGCCCTTCACCTTGTCACCATCGCCTGCATGAAGCAAATGAATGATGATGAACTCCGAAGGATTGGCTTTGAGCCATCCACACATCCTCGTAAGTACCTCTTCGAAACGCAAATCAGTAGCCACCATCCCATGATTCATGCTCATGTAGCGCTTATGCAAAGCAGGTCGCAGGTCAAAGGCACGCACACCAATATCCCATAGCTGCTGAATATTCAGGTCTTGAGTCTTTGCAAACTTATTGCCAATCAGCCCTTTCACCCCAGCCCATCCGCTACCTGTAGCAGCATCGTGCGCACCAGGGATGGAAACCTCAGCCACAAAAGCATCATCAGCTAGACGTCCCATCCAGTTCTCTGCCCTCACAACACAAGAGCAGCAAAGCCAACCAAGTATGCAAAACCACAGTTCTTTCTTCATCCGATTGCCATTTCTTGTTGCAAAGATACTATTTTTAGAGGAAGTCACAAAAGGATTTGACGAAAAGTTTATGCTTCACACCAAGTCTCGTCCATCAAACCAAAATTTTGCAGCCCCTAGGGGTAACAATATTTTCCCTTAGGGGGAACGAAAAATTAGAATAAAAGGTGGACTAAAAAAGAGAACGAGCGTACAGTATTTAACAACTAAGGTCGTAACACACAAAAAACAGAAAGTAAACATCAATTAAGAAGAAAAAGTTTGGCAGATTAAGAATAATTGCGTAACTTTGCAGACGTATTCAACAACAATCAATTTCACTCACTTACCTTATAAACGAAATGAAAGATTTTATTGCAACTCTTCGCAGTAGTGTGCTGGCAGGTATCTGTATCGGCATCGCAGGTTTTGGTTATCTGATGAGCAAGGACATCATCGGCATCGTGCTCTTTACCTTTGGTCTTTTGGCTGTAGTACATTATGGTTTCAAACTCTTCACAGGAACAGTAGGCTTTTGTGGAGGATGCAAGGGGTTGAAAGTGGGCGAGATACCCAAAGTGTTGCTTGGAAACATCATCGGTACATTGCTGGTTGCATTGCTGACATACAATTCTGCAGCAGACCTTCAGGGTGTTGCTCAAGGCATACTGGAGAGCCGACTGGCTAATGGTCCCCTCCGTTGCGGATTACTGGCGATTGGTTGCGGCTTCATCATGACGGCAAGTGTGAAGTTTGCCAAATACGAGAACAAATGGTACCCCCTGCTCTACGGAGTTCCCATTTTCATTGTCTGCGGATTTCCTCACTGCATTGCTGACGCTTTCTACTATTTGGCTGTTCCAATTGACTTCTGGTCAGCTCACCTTATTGATATATTAATACTTTATGTCGCTATCGTTATTGGCAATACGATTGGCTGCAATTTGGTGAGAATCATCAATTTCGACAAGGATTGCTAACAACCTTTTTTTCATCATATCAAAAAAACTTAGCTTTTGCAGGTTAAGTTTTTTTTGTTTGCTACGCATTATAGTTGCATGACCCAAGCAGAGTTCGAACATATTGCCCAAGAGTTGCGCCCTTCGATGTGGAAGGTGGGCATGGACTTCTTTGGCTCTGCCGATGATGCTGAGGATGTGGCTCAGGAAGCGTTGGTTCAGTTGTGGGAATATGCAGAGAAACTGGACGCAACCCGAAACATAGGCGGACTTGCCATAAGGATTGCAAAGCATTGCTGCATCGATATGCAACGAAAAAGGCATACTAACGTTGTAGAACTGACATCCACCCACGAGCGAGCGATGAATATGGACCTGTCGCCCCACGAAAGAATGGAACAGGCAGAAGCATCCAGCTTATTGCAGACGCTGATTGAAAGGCTGAACCCACGAGAACGCGAACTGTTTGAGATGCGACAGATAGAAGGACTTTCGAACAATGAAATCGCACAGCAGACAGGCATTCCGAAAGCATCGATTGAAGTGATGGTATCGAGGGCAAGAAAGAAACTATTTGAAGAACTAAAAAAACAAATGAAAATATGAAACGAGAAGAAACAGAACGGCTCATCAGCAAGTACTTGGAAGGAGCAACCACACCCGAAGAGGAAGCACGGCTTGCCCAAGAGGTGAATCAGCCTGATGCCCCTTTAGAGTGGAAGGCTATCGCCACGATGCTGGGTCAGTTAACGCTTGACGAGGCAACCTACGACGAGGAAATGGCACACCGTCGAAGCCGCACTCGTTGGTCACATCGCATTTGGGCAATAGCAGCCAGTATTGTAGTTGTGGCTGGAATAGGATTGTGGCTTTACAACCAACAAGAAACGCAAACGAACATGGCGATTGCTTACGTAGACGGTCAAACCATCACAGACGAAGATCGTGTGCTTGCGATAGCAGAAGATGCTGTGTGCGACATTTTCAGCAACAGTGATGCAGAAGAATCACTTTACGAGATATTTAACCCTGAAGAATAAGAAAAAATATGAAACGATTACCAACATTCATCATCGCAGCTATCATCTCCGTGAGCACTTGGGCACAATCAGGACTGAGCGTCGATTCGGTGTTCCGAGGACTGATTGTAGCAAAAAACACGCCCGGCTTCACAGAGACAAGCCTGAGCGGCGAGATGCTCAGGGCTTATCAACTTACAAAAATGCGAACCATCAACTTTCTCGCAACAGAAAAACAGCGTAACCATGTAGAGCGACTCGTGGAAGAGGATTATGAAGCCATCCAGAAAACCAGAACAACACTTACAGACATCGACGGCGAGGAACGCGAGGACCGCAATGGACACATCTATTACATCATCTTCCGCACAGCCGACACTTATCGGTCGGATGCTGGTGTAAGGAAGCCCGTACATACATACGTATGCTACCAATGCAAACCAAAGGGAGCGCTACACGACATCACACTCGTCTATCTTGAAGGTCCTGCTAAATTTACCGACCTGATGAAGAATTTCAAACGTAAAAACAACAAAAACAAATAAATTATGAAAACTAAACTCTTTCTCATCGTTATGATGATAATCGCCACTACGTGTGGCATCAAGGCACAAAACGACTCGATAGCCCTAACAACAGGCCCACAGATCGATAGCAATTCTGAAGACCACCCAGGGGGATGGGATTTCAGCCTCCCATTCATGAATTCCAACCGCGAAAAGGAGCAAGCTAACAATTACAAATTACTTGAAAACGGCAGAAACCGTGCACCCTATCCACACTGTACTTCGTTCCAGTTCGGATTCATTTCGGGTGTGGACGAGGCTCCAGGTGTCAATATCGACATGGGGCAGTCGTTCGAACTCGAGCTACGCAACCTGGTGGCCTTCTCCTCTCGTTTAAGTAGCCATTCGTTCTTCAGCCTCGGATTCGGCCTATCTTGGCGCAACTATCGCATGACGGGACACAATCAGTTCCTACTTAACGACGACGGAACCATCAACGTAGCGCCCTACCCCACAGGAGCCAATCCAAAGTTCAGCCGCATTCACACATTCAGCCTCGTTGTGCCGGTCCAAATCCACTTTGGACTTGGTCGCTCCTGGTACTTATCCTTCGGTCCCGAACTGTATTTCAACACCTACGCATCACTCAAGACACGCTACAGCCTCAATGGAGAGAGCCAGAAAATCGAAGCAAACAGGCTGCATCGTAACAAAGTGACCTACGGATTGATGTGCGACATTACCTACAGCCGTCTCGGGGTGTACTTCAAATACAGCCCGTGCAACGTGATGCAAACCGAATTCGGACCCAAATTCAAAAGCATCACAGCAGGTGTGAGATTGGCATTCTGACATTGACAGAAAAAAGGAGCGCAAATCACTGCAAGACCAATTGGACAGGGATATCTGCTACAAAAAAGGAGCGACACCGCTCCTTTTTTAGTGCGTTTTGCAAAAAAATGCAAATAGGAATTGGTCGAATAACAAAAAATGCGTATCTTTGCATTCTAAATAGGAAAGGCTATGTCTTGTATACTACATATCGAAACATCGACCGACACTTGTTCTGTGGCTGTAAGCCAAGACGGGGCGAACATCTTCCATGAAGAAAGATTGGAAGGGTCGCAACATGCCCAAGTAGTTGGAGGATTAGTGGATGAAGCGATTTCATTCACAGATAGCCACGCTATTCCCTTCGATGCAGTGGCCATCAGTTCAGGGCCAGGCAGCTATACTGGATTAAGAATCGGCACCAGCATCGCCAAAGGAATCTGCTATGGGCGCAACCTAAAACTGATATCCATCCCTACCCTTGAGCTGATGTGTGTGCCTATTTTGCTAAGGGACGAAGAACTGCCCGAGGATGCTTTGCTGTGTCCAATGATTGATGCTAGAAGAATGGAAGTGTACACTGCCCTCTACACCAGAGCGCTGAATAGTGTGAAAGAGACAGAAGCAAAGGTGATTGACCCAATGGCGTTTGCCGAGGAGTTAGATAAACATCCAATATACTTCTTCGGTAATGGCTCTGACAAATGCCGAGATACGATTACGCATCCCAATGCACACTTTGTCAGCGGCATTCAACCATTAGCAAAATGGATGGGACCATTAGCTGAGAAAAAACACGCGAACGGAGTATTTGAAGACATTGCCTACTTTGAGCCTTTTTATTTAAAAGAATTTGTTGCAAAGAAAAGTAAAGATTTATTAAATGGACTATAATACACAAAGAGAAAAACTGAGACTGCCCGAATATGGCCGTTGCATTCAAGAAATGGTGAATTACGCAGTTGCGCTCGAAGACAAAAACGAACGCCAACGTTGCGCTTTTACAATTATCGACCTGATGGCGAATATGCAAACATTTACGGGCAATGCCGATGACTTCTACCAAAAACTATGGAACCATCTGGCTTTCATCTCAGACTACCAGCTCGACATCGATTATCCCGTAGAAATTCAACACATCAACGAGCAAGAAAAGCAGCGAGACAGAATACCCTATCCGCAAAAAAAGATTGCACGTCGTCACTATGGCTTAATCATTGAACAGCTGACAAAGAAACTGACAGAAATGGAACCTGGCAAAGAGCGTGACGAACTCACCTTACTCGTTGCCAACCAAATGAAGCGTGCGCTGGCCAACTGGAACAGCAATGCATTAGATGACGAGAAGATTTTGAGCGACTTGGCCGAATACACAGACAAGAAAATCTCGCTCATGCCTTCAGAAATCACACTGATGACTAACAAGGAAGCTCTCGCAAGTGTTATGAATACCAACACTAACGGAGGCAAAAAGAAGAAAAAGAAGTAAATGGCTACATTCGTCATAGAAGGAGGACACTCGTTGAAAGGAGAGATAACGCCCCAAGGAGCCAAAAACGAAGCTCTTGAGGTGATTTGTGCAACCCTGCTAACCAACGAGCCTGTTACCATCAAGAACCTCCCGAATATACTTGATGTCAACAATCTCATCAACCTAATGGAGAAGATGGGAGTAGGTGTACGTTGTTTAGGTAAACACACATGGACATTCCAAGCCAAAGAGCTTAACATGGGCTATCTGCAAAGCGATGAATTTGTCGACTTGTGTGCTTCCTTACGAGGCTCCATCCTGCTTCTTGGTCCGTTACTCGGTAGGTTTCACAAAGCATCGGTGGCAAAGCCTGGCGGCGACAAGATTGGCCGACGCCGACTTGACACTCACTTCTTAGGAATCAGCGAACTCGGTGCGGATTTCTCCTATAACGAGAAAAGAGGCATCTACGAAATCACAGCCAACAAGTTGACAGGGAAATACATGCTGTTGGATGAAGCGTCTGTGACAGGTACTGCCAACACCATCATGACAGCTGTACTAGCAGAAGGTACCACACAAATCTACAATGCTGCGTGTGAGCCTTACATTCAACAACTCTGTAAGATGCTCAACAGGATGGGCGCTAAAATTAGCGGCATAGCGTCTAACCTGCTCACCATTGAAGGTGTAAAAGAGTTACACGGTACAGAACACACCGTACTGCCCGACATGATTGAAGTAGGTTCATTTATCGGTTTGGCAGCCATGACAAAAAGCGACATCACCATCAAGGACGTGTCATACGAGAACTTAGGTATCATCCCTGACGTCTTCACAAAGCTCGGTATCACGGTTGAACGCAAAGGCGACGACATTCATATACCACATCATGAGCACTACGAAGTAGGTAGCTTTATTGACGGAAGTATCATGTCATTCTCCGATGCCCCTTGGCCAGGCTTGACTCCCGACCTTCTCAGTGTGCTACTTGTAGTAGCCACTCAGGCAAAAGGATCAGTACTCATACACCAAAAGATGTTTGAGAGCCGCCTTTTCTTCGTTGACAAACTTATCGACATGGGTGCACAAATCATCCTTTGCGACCCCCATCGCGCAGTTGTCGTAGGACATGATCACCGCTTCAAGCTTAAAGGAGCACGCATGTCATCGCCCGATATACGTGCAGGTATAGCGATGCTGATTGCTGCTATGAGTGCAGACGGAACTAGTCGGATTAGTAACATAGAACAGATCGACCGAGGCTACGAAAACATCGAAGGACGATTGAATGCACTTGGTGCAAAAATCAGAAGAGCTGATTAACATAACTGGTAATAATGATAAGGAAAGAAGATACATATCCGATTGGTCGAATCACCAAAGCCCACGGGCTTCGTGGTGAAGTTGTTTTCGACTTTGAGGACGACATCTTTGACAGGGTTGAGTGTCCCTACCTCATTTGTGAGGTTGAAGGCATCTTGGTTCCTTTCTTTATTAAAGAGTACCGATTTAAAAACGACACTTCGGCATTGGTGAAGTTCGAAGACATAGATTCAGTAGAACAGGCGCAAAAACTGCTGGGTAGCAATGTATTCTTTGAAAATAAATTTATTGCCAGCGGAAATGAGGAAGAAGTGTCGCTCAACTATTTCATTGGGTTCGTGATTGCAGATACCGATGGGAAACAAATAGGAACCATCATTGGCGTTGACGACATGACAGAGAATTGGCTCTTTGAGGTACAAACCCCTTCATCAGTCGTTTTGATCCCTGCCCATGAAGACCTCATTACAGATATCAACCATAAAAACAAAACTATACAAATGAACCTGCCAACAGGTTTATTAAATTTATGAACGAAAAGAAAAAAATAGCAATATTAGGATCAACAGGTTCTATTGGCACGCAAGCGTTAGAGGTGATTGAAGAACAGAGTCACCTGTATGAAGCATACGTACTGACAGCCAACAACAGCGTAGACTTGTTGATTGAGCAAGCACGCAAATACACCCCAGCGGCTGTGGTCATTGCAAATGAGACCCACTATCAGAAAGTAAAGGAAGCATTGAATGACTTGCCCATCAAAGTGTATGCAGGTGCAGAAGCGCTATGCCAAGTAGTACAAGATGAGAACGTAGATATCGTTTTAGCATCAATGGTTGGATTCGCAGGACTTCGTCCTACCATAAGTGCCATCAAGGCAGGAAAGATGATAGCCCTTGCAAACAAAGAGACTTTGGTCGTTGCTGGAGAACTCATTAATCGGTTAATTACTGAGAACAAGGTGCCTTTGCTTCCTGTTGACAGCGAACATTCTGCTATATTCCAATGTATCGAGCCAGGAAATCGCATTGAGAAAATACTACTGACCTGTAGTGGTGGCCCCTTCAGAAAGATGTCCACCGAGGAGTTGAACAACGTAACAAAAGCACATGCATTAGCACATCCCACCTGGAACATGGGGGCCAAAATAACCATTGACTCAGCAACACTGATGAACAAAGGATTCGAAGTAATTGAAGCGAAATGGCTATTTGGAGTTAATCCAAACCAAATACAGGTGGTGATCCATCCACAGTCAGTCATCCATTCAATGGTACAATTTGAGGATGGTGCAGTAAAAGCACAACTTGGAGTCCCCGATATGAGACTACCGATTCAATATGCCTTCAGCTATCCAAAACGTCTGAAAGCATCATTTGACCGAGTAGACTTCTTCAAGATGAAAGACCTGACATTTGAGCAACCGGATGTGAATCGTTTCCATTGTCTTGCCCTTGCATACGAAGCATTGGACAAAGGAGGAAACATGCCATGTATCGTGAATGCAGCAAACGAAATAGCCAACCGTGCCTTCATCGAAGACAAGATATCATTCCACAAAATTAGCGAAATCATCGAACAGTCAATGAATCATATCGCATTCTCAAAAGACTCTTCACTCGACACATATTTATTAACAGATAAAGAAACGCGAGCATACGCACAAACCCTATTGTAAACACCCATGGATATAGTATTAATCAAAATAGCACAAGTAGTAGCAGCATTTAGCTTGCTAATCGTATTACATGAAGGAGGTCACTTCCTTTTTGCAAAACTATTTAAGATACGCGTTGAGAAGTTCTATCTCTTCTTTGACTTTCCAATCATGACACCACGTCCTCAGTTTGCCTTCTTAACTTATAGAAAGGGAAAAGTTTCGCTCTTGAAATACACAAAAATCACATCGGTAAAAACAGAATCTTCCAATCAGCCCGATTATAAAGTAAGTGCCTTTTCGGTTGTGAACTTTGATAAAGGAAAAGTTACATTTTGCAAGTGGGAACATGGTCTTGAACAAATTGCAGAGGAAGAAAGCAAGCAGCCCACTTATGCTACAGAATACGGAATTGGATGGCTGCCATTGGGCGGCTATGTCAACATCTCTGGTATGATTGATGAATCAAAGCAGCAACTATCGGTCGAACCTAAACCTTGGGAATTCCGCACAAAACCAGCATGGCAACGTCTGTTAGTGATGCTTGGAGGTATCATCGTAAACTTTATCACTGCGTTTGTGATTTATATGGCAGTTCTCTTTACATGGGGAGAAAGCTATGTAAAACCTACTGATATCACTAACGGTATGAAGTTCAGTGCTGCAGCAAAAGCAGACGGATTTATGGACGGAGATGTTATAGTCAAGACAGATGGAGAAGAAGTAAAGACTTGGAGTATCAATGTACTTCGTGACATCTCCAACTCGAAAGAAGTAACTGTGCTTCGAAAAGGACAAGAGGTTGCCATTAAGATGCCTGAGGATATGAATATGCTTGAAATGGCACAAAGTAATCCGCCTTATATGGACATTCTCATTCCTTTCAATATTGACAGCATTATACAAGACTCACCAGCAGAAACCGCAGGCCTGAAAGTCGGAGACATTATTACAGAACTGAATGGCGAGAAGTTGAATGACTTCAATGACCTCGTCTATCAATTAGCTGCCATGAAAGGTTCACTCACAGAGAATTCTACTGCTGCTGATAGTTTGAAAATGCGTAGTGTGACCTTTGTAGTTAACAATCAAGACACTCTGAAAGCAGTTTTGACCCCCGATTTCACTTTAGGATTCTCTAACCCTGCACCAAAATACAACATAACGACCCAAGAATATGGGCTATTAGAATGTATTCCAGCAGGATTCTCGTCAGGATGGGAAAAGCTCTGCAATTACGTAAACGACCTGAAATATCTATTCTCTGCACAAGGAGCCAAAAGCGTTTCAGGTGTAATCGGTATTACAAACATCTTCCCAGAAACATGGGATTGGCAGAAGTTCTGGTTGCTTACCGCATTGCTTTCCATCGCATTGGGAGTAATGAATGTCCTACCGATTCCAGCTCTTGATGGTGGACATGCAATTTTCGCCATCTATGAAATCGTAACTCGTCGAAAACCAAGTGACAAAGTGTTGGAAAAAGCACAATATGTAGGTTTTGCCATTCTCATTGGCTTACTGATTCTTGCCACATGGAATGATATCACAAGACTATTGGGATTATAAACTATTCGAACTCGACATGAAGATACTTGCAGTGGGCATGAATTATGCCGAACACAATAAAGAACTGAATCACACGTTATTATTACAGGATCCTGTGATTTTCTCAAAACCAGATTCTGCATTACTGAGTAAAGGAAAGCCTTTCTTCATTCCCAGTTTTGCGAAGCGATTTGATCACGAAATAGAAATTGTGGTAAAAATCAAACATCTTGGAAAGAATATCTCAGAACGATTCGCTCATCGCTATTATGACGAGGTGACCATCGGTATTGATTTTACGGCCCGCGACCTGCAAGAACAACTAACTTCCAAAGGGCTACCATGGGAGTTATGTAAGGGATTCGACAACTCTGCAGTTATTGGAAAGTTTGTCAGTAAAGACACGCTCCCTCCTATCCAAGAATTACATTTCAATCTTGACATCGACGGGCAAACCAAACAAATCGGCTATTCTGGTAATATGATTCACTCGATTGACAAGATTATTGCATTTGCCAGCCACTTCTTCACACTGAAAACAGGCGACCTAATCTTTACAGGTACACCATCGGGAATTGGTCCTGTACATGAAGGTCAGCATCTGGAAGGCTTTCTTGAAGGTAACAAATTATTAGATTTCAATGTAAAATGACAACTATGATAAAACGAATAATAACAATCATCTGTGTGTTTGCCTTAGCAGTACAGGCATTTTCACAAGGCAATGCAAACAGCAGATATGCAGCACATTCTGTACTTGCATCAGGGAAATGGGTTAAGATTCGTGTTAAAAACGAAGGGGTATATGCTATCACCAAAAGCAAACTGCAACAGATGGGATTTAGCACCCCAGACAAAGTAAGCCTGTACGGCTATAACCTTCCTCTCCTTCCTGAAACATATATCGAGAATCTTAATGATGACTTGACAGAGATTCCTGTGTGGCGACGCGATGATGGATCATTGCTATTCTATTCTCCCGGAACAATTAAATGGCAACGGAAACAAGGTTCGTCAACTGTTTTCACACGTCTAAACAACCCATATTCCTCATACATTTACTTCTTCGTAACAGAGAAATCTGATGGACAACCAACGAAGATGGAGAAGAAGGATATCACTCTGCAAAACTCTCCAGAAGAGACAAACACATTCCCTGAGCATGTTATCATAGAGAAAGACGAAATCAGCCTTCTCAATTCAGGACGGACATTCTTTGGTAGCGAAAACTACCAAAACGGCAACAAAAAAAGCTATACACTACCAACAAAGGGGATTGCTGCTCCTTCCGTTAATCTTAATGTGCAGTTTGTTAGTACTAACGGCTCCAAACTGAACATCAAAGCTGATAGCACTGAATTTTCAACGATATCTATTAGGAATCTTGCAGAATACGAATTTGGAGTTCTTGTCAACCGCTCGTACACTTTCAATAAAAGCCTAACAGAGTCTGCTACGATTACACTTACCCATACACGTGAGACTGGTATATCAGGATATTTAGATTACATCATTGCTTGTTATACCCGCAAATTGGATCTCTCAGGTAGCAATTATCTAGCTTTCCGTTCGCAAGACAATTCAACCTCCAAAAAGTATGCTATTAGCGGTGCAAACGAGTACACACGAGTTTGGTGTGTATCGACTCCAAAGCTTACTCACGAAATAGGAGGAACATTAGAGAATGGCAAGTATATCGTAAATACAGATCAAGATTCTCCAAAAAACGAATATGTTGCGGTTAATACAAATGCAACTTTCCCCGAACCTGAAATCATTGGCAGCATAAAGAATCAAGACCTACATGCCCTTAGCAATATCGACCTTGTGTTAATCGTTCCAGCAAGTAACAAATTAACTGCTCAGGCACAACGTCTTGCAGATGCACATACCAAATATGATAGTATTAGATGTGTTGTAGTTAGAGCAGATGAAATCTACAACGAATTCTCATCTGGAACTCCAGATGCTACTGCTTATCGACGTTTCATGAAGATGCTATACGACAAAGCAGAAAATCCTAATGACCGCCCCAAGAACCTCTGCCTTTTTGGTGAAGGAGTATGGGATAACAGAATGATAACAACGACCATGAGCAAGAATAATCCAGACGATTATCTTCTTTGCTACGAGTCGGAAAACTCGTTACATCATACTGACAGTTATGTTTTGGAAGAGTACTATACCTTATTGGCTGATGGCAAAGGTATTAAACCACTCAAAGACAAACCCGATTGTGGTGTAGGACGCATCCCCGTTACTACAGCAAACGAGGCTCGCAGTGTCGTTGATAAACTAATTGGGTATATCAATAACTCATATGCAGGTTCATGGAAAAACACTATTTGTTTCATGGCTGATGACGGGAACGCCAACACACACATGAAAGATGCTGATAGTGTAGCTAGACAAGTTGAAATACTATATCCAGATTACCGTCTGAGAAAAATATATTGGGATGCATATAACAGAGAAGAAAGCGGCGCAGGACATTCCTATCCAGATGCATACAAAGACATCTTGAACCAAATGGAAGAAGGTGCACTTATCATGAACTACACAGGTCATGGATCGGCCAGAACCCTATCACACGAGCAAGTGTTAAAGCGTGCAGACTTTGAGGAATGGAGTTTTCCATATCTTCCTCTTTGGTTTATTGCCGCATGCGACATCACCCCATTTGATATGAATATAGAAAATATCGCAAAGTCAGCATTAGTGAATAATAAAGGGGCAGCTGTTGGTATGGTAACAACAACTAGAACGGTTTATGCAGCACAGAACAACAAAATAAACCTTGCCTTTATGAAACATGTCCTATCTCGCAACGAAGCTGGCAGACAATACACACTTGGCGAAGCACTTGCACAATCAAAATGTGATCTTATTGGAAAAGGGGCCATGTCACATCGCGACTCACTTAACAAGGTTCATTATGTGTTGATTGGTGATCCCGCAATATCATTACCCGTTCCAACATACAAGATACAGGTTGACAAAATCAATAATGTCAGTGTAAATGAGAATCACATAGAAACTATTAGCGCCGGCTCAATTGTTTCCGTTCAAGGTCATGTCGTTGATGAAGATGGTAAGGATGCTCCCGGGTTTAATGGACTCATCTCCCCAACAGTCTTTGATAACCTTGAATTAGTTACTTGCAACAACAACGCTGGTGAAGATGTGACACCGTTCCAATTCTACGCCCGTACACGTACGCTGTTTGCTGGTAGCGATTCTATCAAAAACGGTCGATTCGATTTTACATTCCCCGTACCTCTTGACATCAACTACTCGGACGAAAATGGTTTGATGTGTCTTTATGCTATCAACTCCGACAAATCTATTGAAGCAAATGGAGCATTTCATGAATTTGCTGTCGGTGGAACAGATAAGAATATCTCAAAGAACAAACAAGGCCCGGTATTGGTCGCATCCTTGAATGGGGAGAAGTTCTCGAATTCATCAGCTACTGACTCCATAATCAGTAATGTATTACAAACCTCTTCCGTACTGATGCACGAAACCCCTTATTTCATTGGAGTAATCCAAGATGAAAATGGAATTAATACTACTGGCAGTGGTATCGGACATGAGATTACAGTTATCGTAGACAACGACCCTAACATGACATTCGATTTAAATCGCACGTTCAAATATGTAACAGGCACATGGACCACCGGATCTGTATATTGTTCGTTGCCAGAATTGTCAACAGGAAAGCATACTTTGTTATTCAGAGCGTGGGATATATTGAATAATCCATCAACGCTTGAGGTTGAGTTTGATGTCTTTAAAGGTCTTAAACCAAATGTTCTCAGCTTACAGATTAAGGGACCTGTTCGTAACAACGAGTTAACCTTAATCATAGAAAATGACCGTCCTAACTCTACCCTGAATATCGACGTAAGAATATATGACATGGCAGGTAGAGAAGTCTGGAATGGAAAAGAAACTGGTGTCAGCGAATCCAGCTATTACACATATACATGTAACCTAAATGGAGCAAACGGACATCTTCAGCCTGGAGTGTATATCTGTAAAGCGAGCATTTCAACAGGTAATGGCGCTCAGGCTTCAGATTCAAAAAAGTTTATGGTCGTCGCACAATAAAAACAGACTATTTGAGTTATTATATATAATAGGTGTAGCTAAACTCATCACGAAATAGCTAGAACAGAAAAAAACGAATATATGATTAAAAGACTATTCATTGCATTTAGCATCTTGAATGTTGCTTTTTGTGTTACAGCACAAGCACAGGATGCCAAGAATCAGTTCAATCCAGTATATCATGGCGTTACCTCATTAGCAATTGCCCCAGATGCACGTGCAGGAGGTTTGGGTGACGTCGGTGCTGCAACTGACCCAGATGTCAATTCACAGTACTGGAACCCTGCGAAATATCCATTCACGATTAGTCGCTCTGGAGTCTCCTTGAACTATACGCCTTGGTTAAGACAAATTGTAAACGATATTGATCTTGCCAACATAACAGGCTACTATCGTATCGGCAACTATGATGCGCTCAGTGGTTCGCTACGCTACTTCTCTTTAGGTGAAGTAACTGTATATGGAACTGAGGAGGTCCTAAAACCTTACGAAATGGCTGTAGATGTAGCATATTCTCGCATGTTGAGTGAGACATTCTCTGCTGCAGTTGGTTTGCGCTATATTTACTCTAACATGGGACAAATGGACGACTTAACTCCAGGTTCGGCATTTGCTGCCGATCTAGCGATGTATCACAACGGATACTTGAACTTAGGGAATCGTGAATGCCAGTTGGGATGGGGAATAAATATCAATAACATAGGTAGTAAAATATCTTATGACGAAGGAACCACAAGTGAGTTTATCCCTACCAATTTACGTTTAGGAGCCTCATTAATGATTCCTATCGATGAGTACAACACATTCAGCATCTGTGCCGATGCCAACAAACTATTGGTACCAACTCGCCCAACGATGGATCAGTACATTAAAGAAACCGGAGCAGACGAACAAGACTATTCTGGTTATACCAGCTGGCTGATGGATGCCGGATATTACAATATATCTCCAATATCTGGAATCTTTAAGTCATTCAGTGATGCACCTGGAGGATTCAAGGAAGAGATGCAAGAGATTCAGTGGAGCGCAGGTTTAGAGTATTCCTATAATAACCAATTCTTCTTAAGAGCAGGTTACCATTACGAGCATCCAAACAAAGGTAATCGTAAATACTATACAATCGGAGCAGGTTTCAAGATGAATGTATTCTCTATTGATGCAGGCTACATTATCTCTGCATCACAAAGTAACCCACTTGATCAAACTCTGCGTTTCTCACTTGCTTTTGACATGGATGGTATTGGTGATATTTTAGGAAGGAAGAAAAGATAAACACAAAGAGAGATGAGTACATTTCGAATTGGAATGGGATATGATGTCCATCAATTGGTCGAAGGTAGAGAACTCTGGATAGGTGGTGTCAAACTGGAGCATACTATGGGATTAGATGGACATAGTGATGCCGATGTCCTGATTCATGCCATCTGTGACGCATTGTTGGGAGCTGCCAATATGCGCGATATTGGCTATCACTTTCCCCCCATCAAGGGAAATGAGTTTGAAAACATCGACTCGAAAATTCTCTTAAGAAAGACCATAGCTATCATTGCACAAAAAGGATACCACGTAGGTAATATCGATGCAACTATATGTGCAGAACGACCAAAAATGAATCCACATATTCCTGAGATGCAGACGGTCCTTGCCGAGTGCATGGGCATAGACGAGGATGACGTGAGCATCAAGGCAACGACAACCGAGAAGCTGGGCTTCACTGGTCGCGAGGAAGGTATTTCTGCCTACGCCGTCGTATTGCTTGAGAAGGAATAATGAAGCCCCCTCCCAACCTCCCCAAGGGGAGGGGGAAGAAACCCCACTCACACATTTCCCTTCCCCACAGGGAAACAGAAGAAAATCACACAATAAAATAACATATAACCATCACAAAATGATTAAAAACATTATAACCCTTGTACTTACGATGTGTTCATTCACTTGTATGGGACAAGTAAAGGACTATCTAAAAGCTGGAGAAACAATCAAGTTTGACAATGAGAACTACACACTTGGCTGGAGTTCACATCCTAATGACAGCTACTACATTCAGGAGTATTTTCCAAAGGGAGAGAAGCCTGAGACATTCAAGAAGATGTTCACAATCAACGTTTTCGTTGCCGACGGAGTCACTCCAGAACTTGCAGCTCAGGCAAAATGCATAGAGCTTGACAACAGGAAAAAGAAAGACAACTGCTGCCACTACAAGAAGTTTGAGAACAAGAAAAGCGGTGAATATATTATTGACTTTCTTGTAAGCGATGGAGAGCAAGGCAAAGAGCCAACGGTTGTTGAATTCAACCTCTACCGCTACAAGTCAATAAAGGTGAACGGCAAGAATGCCCTTCAACTCATATTCTACAGCCGACGTGCTTACAACTCTGACGTATATAATCTTCTCTCAAAACTGAGCGACATACGCCCAGAAGCAATCAAGCAGATGGTGGACACAGACGTGAAAGTCGGCCTGTAAGACTACATCAAACAGCGTTCAATCGCTGTTCAATCAGCATAAGAAAGGCGTTAAGCAACCCACAAAGCATGATGCAAAGGGTTGGTTAACGCCCTTCTTGTCTTCTTTCGGCATTAACATATAGCATAAGCATAATGCGGAACAATACGAAGGACACACACAAAATCGAGCTAGCTCGATTTAAAAAAGTCCTAGCTCGTTTTCAAAATGAGCTAGCTCGATTTAAAATTGACCTAGGACTTTTGAGCAATCGACCATGGCCGATTTTTAATTCACCAAGGCAAATTGATTAAGCCGCCACCATTGCTCCAGCCAGCAGCAATCCGTATAGGAATATGTTACGAGCTGTCTTGCCAAGAACTCCATTGAGAGCCTTACCATCGAGGTGGCACATCTTGTACCACGTCATAATATTGAGCAGGAGGTAACCAAGCATGAACCAATATGGCTTGTCCATCATGTAGAGGGCAGTCATGCCAAGGATGGTGGCAATGATTCCGCACCAAAGGTAAGCCCTGAGACCAAACGTGCCGCCCATGCGCACGATGATAGTCTTCTTTCCGCTTATCGCATCCTGATGTCTGTCACGATAGTTGTTTACGATAAGCAGGTTGTCCGTAGCAAGTCCCATTCCAATACCTGCTAAAGACAAAGGTAGCGTCCAACCACCAGTCATAACATAATAAGTGAACCCTACTGGGACAATGCCAAAAAACAAGAGAACCAATATATCACCCAACCCCAGATATGAGAATTTGATGGTATAGAGAAAACACCCTAACACACAAGCAATGCCGACAATCAACAACTCCCATCGCTGGGAGACGAACAATATCACCAATCCTACCAAACAAGCAAAAATGGTACAAATGCCTATTCCACACTGCATCGCCTTTGGGGTAATCCACCCTTGAGCACAAGCACGCTCCGGACCAAGACGATCTTCACGGTCTGTTCCTTTTTTGAAGTCGTAATAATCGTTTACCAAATTAGCATCTATTTGCATAACAACAGCAAACAAAAGGCAGAGCATTCCGCTCCACCATGCATAAGAAGTTAGTTGAATACTATCGGTATAAGCTAACATTCCTCCAACCAACACAGGTGCAACAGCTCCAGTCAATGTTTTGGGGCGTGCAGCCAACACCCAGGCTTTCAAACCATTAGTTTTCATCGCTCACCCCATCCCAATATTGAATTGTCACGTTGTTGTTCTCTTGCTTAAATAACGCACCATATCCAAATTGTTTGTTATCTTTATATCTACCATAATAGTAGTTCCCATTGGAATAGAAATACAGACCATAACCCTCACGTTTGTTGTCACTCGTTTCTCCAACGTATTTGTCTCCATTGGGATAGGTCAACACTAAGAACTTGTTCTTCTCTCGCATATCCGTAGATGGGTTATATTTCTGATTATTCTTCATTATATATACAGGATATCCAGTATGTAAATCATAGGCAACATAATGATCGTTTGTACCAACTTTGGCGATCTCTGCACCTTTTTTGATGCCAAAAGCCAAATCTCCGTTTCTATAGAGTCCATATACTTCTCCATCCATATCCGTATAGAATGAGCCATAGCCATATATATTCCCCTCAGGGGACAACTGCCCAAAATATTGGCCGTACAAAGATTTTACGACACCCGATACATAATTAGTCACTTGATCCACAAATGCAGACTCAAACTCTACAGGGATATCAGGATATTTCTCCAACCTCACAAACTGTGCAAAAGTATTTGGTGTGATAGCCCCAAACAACACAATCAATACAATAAGATATTTTTTCATATTTTTGATGATCAATTACATGACAGGATTTAATTCCCACTGCAAAATTACGGATAATTACTGACTTAATCTAATGATTTCACCTAAAAGTTTATTTAAATGATAAAAATACTTAAATAATGCCGCTCTGTCCAAACTAATTTGTAACTTTGCACTCAGTTTTTAGACACGTGTGCTCTACGAATCCAATAGGTTAAGGTAAAAAGAAAATTATTAAAAATAAGTATAATGAAAAAATCAGTTTGGCTGATTGCCATGAACTTGCTGATATGTCTTAACGTGTCAGCTCAAAGCACATTCAACATTAGCGGTAATATCATAGAGAAAGAGACTGGTGAAGCTGTCATCTCTGCAACAATTCAATTATTGGCTCTTCCCGATAGTTCATTTGTAGAAGGAACCGTCACAGGAGAACAAGGAGACTTTACCTTTAAAAGCATCAAAAAGGGTAAATATGCAGTTAAGGTTTCTTATATCGGTTTTATCACCCGATATGTTGATGTAGACCTCAATACACAAAAGAGTCGTAATGCCAATATCGGTTACATCACGATGGCATCAGATGCCATCCTTTTAAAAGCAACAGAAGTCACTGCTCATGCTTCTAAGGTTGCGGTATCTGGAGACTCACTCGTATACAACGCATCAGCATATCGTGTTCCTGAAGGTTCAACACTAGAAGCCCTTGTCAAACAATTGCCTGGTGCTAAAGTAGACAGTGAAGGTAACATCACAATCAACGGAAAAACGGTCAACAAGATTCTTGTAGATGGTAAAGAGTTCTTCCTTAATGACAAGGAAGTCGCCATGAAAAACATCCCTACTGAGATGATTGAAAAACTCAAGACCTATGATAGAAAAAGTGATTTGGCACGTGTAACAGGTATTGATGACGGAGAAGAAGAAACTGTGCTCGACCTAACCGTTAAAAAGGGCATGAAAAATGGATGGTTTGGAAATGTCAATCTTGGCATAGGTACTAAAGACCGCTATGCAGAACGCTTTAATGTAAATCGCTTTAACGATGACTTCCAGGCAACGCTTCTTGGAAGTGCCAACAATATTGCCGACCAAGGTTATGGAGGCGGAGGAGGCCGTTGGGGCGGCTGGGGAGGAGGACTCCGAACCAGTAAGGAGATTGGTGCCAACTATGCTACAGACAAGCCCAAGTTGGAAAGTGGTGGTAGCATCCGTTATCGCTATGATGGTAGCGACAATCAGAACACATCATCTACGGAGAATTTCAACGCCACCAAAGGTAAATTCGGAGAGAGTTTCAATAAAAACCTTTCTAGTAACAACAGAGTATCCGGTAACTTCCGTTTTGAATGGAAGCCTGACACTATGACGAACATCATATTTCGTCCAAACTTTACATACTCACGCAACAGAGGAATGTCAAACAGTCTTTCTGGCTCATACGATGACGATCCAAATCTATACAGCAATAATGCTTTAGGATATAACGATCAAATAGCAGTGATTTCAAATGGTGGGACACTCAATCCTGCAGATGTTGTTTTGAATAATCTAATGGGTATTGTCACAAACACCAACACCAATTATGGGCAATCGTATAGCACTAATACAAACTTCAATGGAACATTGCAGTTCAACCGTAAGTTCAACAACGAAGGACGTAACCTCACTTTACGAATAAATGGAGGATTCAGTGAGGGAAGAAATAAGCAACTGTCTGCTGCTAATATTACCTATAACACATTAGGGACAACTCAGCAAAACAACCGCTATTACTACACTCCTTCGAATAGTCACAACATTAACGCTCAGGTAACTTACAGCGAACCTATCGCAGATCGCACCTATCTACAATTTAGCTATCAATATCAGTATAGTTATAGCAAGAACGACAGACGAGCACAGGTGTATGATTCACAGGCATATCAAAATCTTGCTCAAAGTCTGACAAACAATCGTTACGACATCAATTCTGTATTGAGATTTATGGAGGACACAGGCTATCTGCTTCGTGACACTATTGCACTTAGCCAATACTCCGAATATCGTAACTATAACCAAACCATTAGCCTCAGTTTCCGTAAAGTACGCGATGAATATAATTTCAGTGTAGGAATCGACCTACTTCCACAACGTAGCACACTCGACTATAAATACATGGGACACGAATATCCAGAGGTGACCCGTAATGTCTTTAATATTGCACCACGTGTTAACCTGCGTTGGAATTTCAACAAACAGACAAACTTGAACATTCGTTATAATGGCCGTACGCGCCAACCAAGCATGACGAACCTGCTTGACATCAAGGACGACTCTAACCCACTCAACATCACAAAGGGTAATCCTGAGCTAAAACCATCGTTCTCACACAACATCAATGCTAACTTCAATACATACAACACAGAACTACAGCGTGGTATATACTCTTGGTTGTGGTTCAACACCACTCGTAACAGCATTGATAATAAGATTACGTACGATTCGCAAGGTGTTCGCACTACGATGCCTATGAATATCAATGGTAACTGGAACGGTGGTGGAGGAGTCGGATTCAACACAGGATTGGGTAAGGAAAAAGCCTTTAATCTCGACATCGACTTTGGAGGGAACTATTCTCACAACGTTGGATTCTACAATAATGTTCAGAACAACACCGACAATACCGACATTAAATCCATCACTAACTCGCTTGGGTTAGATACCGGATTGGAATTCTCATATCGTACTGAGAAGGTAAACATCGCCCTCAACGGTCGTTTAGATTACCAAAACTCCAAGAATAACATGAACACGATGGCTAATCACAACACTTACGACTTCTCGTATGGTGCTGAGTTAGAGTGGACAGCTCCTTGGGGATCTACCATCAATACAGATATAGGCATGAATAGCCGTCGTGGATATGCCCAGCGCGAGATGAATACGAACGAATTATTATGGAATGCTCAACTCTCCCATTCATTCCTACAAGGAAAGGCTCTCACAGTCATGCTGGAAGTAAACGACATTCTTGGTCAGCAAACCAACATCAGCCGTAACATCTCTGCATTGATGCGTAGCGACTCTCGTTATAATGCCATCTATCAATACGGAATGCTGCGTGTTGTCTATAAGTTCAGTATCTTTGCTGGAAAGAATGTGATGGGAACTGACGATGAACGCTCGGCAGGAGGTGGTCGTGGCGGATGGGGAGGCGGCTGGCGCTAAGCCTCATCAAGTTTTACTGCTACGTTCAATAAGGGTGGTAATTGCAAAGGCAATTATCACTCCTATTGTATATGCCAAGATATCTGACCAAAGAAAACCTTGACCTAATAAAAGGTGCCCTATCGTCGTTGAACGTATCGCAACAAGCCAGTTCCAATGAAGCAATTGTGAAAACTCTACTGCATAAGACGTCAATAAAGTCCATAATGCAATCTTACGCAAAAGTTCTTTACACCAAATGATGCGAAAGAGACAATAGAGGGCTATGGCCCAAAGGGCATCTCCTGTTTCGTTAGGGAGAAAACTAATCCGCCTTGACAGCAACCCGATTGCGATTACAGCCGCCAAAGCAATCAAATATCCCCAACGTCTTTGAGTTGTTTTTCTCATGAATTCATTTCGACTATTGAAAGAAACTGAAATTTACAGAACCGTAGTTTCGGTGCTCTACATAATGTGGATGCGACGAAAAGTCGTAGTTGCGACCATGCTCGAGGACAAAAATCCCATCAGGATTCAACAGAGGAGTCTCTGTATGGAAAATCAGATCAGGTAGGTCTTTTAAGTTTTCTAAAGCATAGGGAGGATCTGCAAATATGAGATCATAAGTGGCTGCATGTCCTTTTATGAACTTGAATACATCTGCCATGATAGGATGCCAATTAGGGTCTTTCAATTCGCTACATATCCTTTTGATATATTGGTAGTGCTTAAAGTCTTTCTCTACAGACACTACAGGACAGCATCCTCGCGACAGGAGTTCGAGGGAGATACTACCTGTTCCACAAAACAAATCAAGTGCGGAAGGTTGGTCAGAGAAGTTCACATAAACATTATGAAGAATGTTGAACAGCCCTTCCTTGGCAAAATCAGTAGTGGGACGTGCCTTGAATGTATGAGGCACGTCCCACCGTTTTCCTTTGTATTTACCTGCTACTACGCGCATGAATCGTTTAGCAGCGTATTATTCCCAGTTACCCGACATCTTGTTCTGTGGGTCTTTCAGGTCACCAATTCGTAACCCATACCATTCACCCTCAAAGTCGTCAGCGTTATCCAGGAACAAATCTGCACGGTTCTTGCCACGCTTCTTGAGATCTTGCTTCAACAGACGGATTTTCTTTTCGCTCAAACCGTCAAGATAGTCGTCGAGAGAAGCACGTACTTCACAAACCTTGTCAAACTCGTTAGATTTGAGGTTAAATGCCTCATGTTTGCGAAGCTGGAACACAGCTCCAGCCTTACCAATTGGCACATACTTCAATGAGTCAGGACATGTGATACCCAATTTTTCTGCAGCTGACTGCCATACTGTATCGCTGCGGAACTTGCCAGCATCGATTGCAGCACGCTTTGATTCAAAACTCTCTGCCAACTCATCGGTCCATACATCCTCGTCAATCTTTACGACTGCCTTACCTTCCTTTACGAAGTCAATCAGTGAGTCGATGGTTCCACAAAACTCGCCATAATGACCTTTTCTGAACTCTTCTTCCGCATCGCGAATCTGCATGAGGCGAGCGATGACTACTTTTTCTCTCTCAGACTTATCCTTGTCAAAAGCGATGTCTGTGTAAATGCTCATGAAACATGCACCTACAAGACCAAAAGCTGCCAAAATTAGCAAGCAAATAATAATTTTCTTCATCATAATTTTTGTGATATAATAATTTTTTGTATATTCGTGGCACAAAAATAATGAATTAAAATGAATTAAGGACAATAAAGAAACATTTTTTTGCAAATTACGATGATATTTGACTACTTTAGGGAGCTAATTTTAAATAATTTCGGTCATAATCCGACTACTCAACAGCAAGAAGTCGTCGAAGCACTCGCTGAATTTATTTTGCGTGAAACCGATTCCGAAGCTTCGGCTGACAAACAGAAATTGTCTGCACGAAATGCTGATGTTTTCATCCTTCGAGGTTATGCGGGAACAGGCAAAACGTCGCTCGTTTCTGCGTTGGTCAAAACGATGGAGCAGTTAGAACGCCATTGTGTGTTGATGGCTCCGACCGGACGAGCAGCAAAGGTCTTTTCGCTCTATTCCGGTCATGAGGCATTCACCATTCACAAACGCATTTATCGCCAGAAATCCATTGAGGACGACACCATATTCTCTATGGGTTATAATATGTTGAAGAACGCACTGTTCATCGTCGATGAAGCATCGATGATTTCCAACGATGCATCCAATTCGATCTATGGAACAGGACGTCTGCTCGATGACCTCATTCAGTTTGTCTATTCCAGCGAGGGATGCCGACTCATTCTGTTGGGCGATACGGCCCAGCTTCCTCCTGTTGGCGATACGAAGAGTCCTGCCCTTCAACCTGAGGTGCTCATGGGATATGGATTGAGTGTAGCTTGCATGACTCTCTCACAAGTCGTACGTCAACGCGACCTCTCAGGCATTCTCCAGAATGCCACACTCCTTCGTGGTCTCATCAGCCAACCGATTCAATCAGCTATGTTCAATCCTCAATGGAAAGCTGATGTTCGAAACGTTCCAGGTAACGAACTGGTTGAGGAAATCTCCAACTGCTACCATCACTATGGTATCGATGACACAATCGTAGTATGTCGCTCCAACAAACGCGCTCATGTGTACAACATGGGTATTCGCAACCAGATACTCGATCGCGAGGAAGAGTTGGCTTCAGGCGACCTTATCATGATTGTGAAGAATAATTATTATTGGAAAGCAGATGCCCCCTTAGTGGAAGAGACGCCTGAAGGACAGAAGGGAACCTCTCTCTCTTTCATCGCGAATGGAGATATCGCCCAAGTGATGCGTGTACGAAATGAACGTGAGCTGTATGGTTTCCGCTTTGCCGACTGCGAATTGCGCTTTCCCGACTACGACAACATGGAACTCACAGCAACCGTTCTGCTCGACACACTCCATACCGAAGCACCAGCTTTGCCACATGAGATGAGCGAACAACTATGGAATCGGGTGCTTGAGGACTATGCCGACATCCCTTACAAGAAGGAGCGGATGAAGAAGATGAAGGAAGACCCCTACTACAATGCCCTGCAAATCAAGTATGCTTATGCGGTCACTTGCCATAAAGCTCAAGGCGGACAATGGTCGCAAGTGTTTATCGATCAAGGCTACATCACTCCTGAGATGATAGGGCTCGACTACTATCGATGGCTCTATACTGCATTCACCCGAGCTACAGATAATGTGTATTTGGTAAACTGGCCGAAGAAAGACAGCCAAGATTAGTAGAGTGACCAGCCCACCCTTCCTTTCTGATAATACGCACAAAGCGGAAAATGTCAAGTATATTTACGATTTTACGATTTCCTCCCCCTAGAAGGGGTCTCTTTCATTCTTTTACCAAGAATTGTCCGTATCGTGTAATACCTTCTGCTGATACATCAATGATGTTGCAGACGGAGTTGTTGTAGAACTCGATGGATGCCTGACCGGAATTATCTGTTGTCACATTCGGGTTCCAGTATAGCGTGCGGCGATAGTCCTTGATCTCCGGCAGTTTTGCCTTGCTGTAATCGGGGTTGTAGTACTCCACAGGTCGTGTAAAGCCTTGGAAGTTGTATTCGCGGCCTACCATAAGTCGGGTCTTTTCTTCTGGAAGGGTGATGATATTGATATAGGAATCAATACCTGTGGTGATGGCTCCAGATGATTTATCCTGGACTCTGTCAAGATGTATATGCTCGTACGGCACAGGACGTCTTGGAGCATCGCTGACAACATAGATGCGATCGAGTGCTGGCAAGTATTCTATTAGAGCAACACGTTCCCAGAAGTCGTTCTTGTTCCAATTGATGCTGAAATGATGTGACTCATGATTATTTACCGAAGGTTTATACATGTGACGGACATACGAGTCAAGCATCATTAAGTTGGAATTCGTGAATGAGTCGGTAAAAGCAAACTCTTTGTAGTTTAATAGATAGTAGGGATTATAGAAACCCTGATCCCATAGGTCGTTCACAAAGTCCTGATAGTTCAGCTGCGCTACAGGCTTATCCTTCTGCAACTTGGCATGCGGTCGCTTCTTGGATTTGATGTTCACCTGCGGTATCCACTTTGTGGCATAGATATCTGCCTGATAGTCTTCCCAGGTCAGCTGTTTGTTCTTGGTTGTTTCAGGCTGATGGGTCTCATACCAGTCGTATGCCTTCAGCGATTGTGGATAGAAGTATTGTTTCCTCACGAATAGCTTCGGGTCATGACTCTGGAGGTACTCATCCTTCTTCTCTATCTTGTCCACATAGTTGGCACGAAGCGACAGACGCACATTCCCATAGAAGGGTTCATACGCTATCTGGAAATGTCCCAACGAGTCTGCCTCAACAGCTCCCTTAAACAGATAGGTGTCACCTTCCTTCAGGTCATTGTTCAGGTTGAGGAGTGAGCACGATATCTGTATTTTACGCTTGTCTTTCTTGAACAGGTCTTTCAGCTCCTTTCGCAAAGGATATGCATCTCCATAGATGACCATCTTCTGCTCAGGCAGATAATCCAATACAAAAGTCTCTGGCTTCTCAATACTTTTCCAGTCATAGCGCCTCCATCCCTGCACCAGCATCAGCACGTCAAGTGCCTGACGGTGTTTCTCGTCGTCTGCCTCGAAATAATAGTCAGGATTCTCCACGAAGCCTTTCAGATCGGATTCCAGCAGCAGGTTGGTCATGATGTTGCCTGTAGTGAAAGTCGGGTCGAGTTGGGCTTCATCTCTCACAGACACAGAAAAGGTCTGGTTCTTCAGCGGATGTCCCTTCGGGTCTGTCGCAATCAGATTCAGCCGTATCTTCTCCAGAGGGCGGTAAGGACGGTTTGCAATCCCTCCCACCATTACCTTTGCCTGCGATTCGTAGCTTTTGTTAACGAAGAACAGACGGTCGGCATATACGTTGCCGGAGGTATCGCAGACAACGACTTGGTGGACTCCCTCATTCAGGTCTTCGTAAAAGACTTCGACAGGAGCCTCCAAATCGCCCTTGAAGGGAGGCTTGGTGAAGAGCTGCTTTCCTCTGCAATAGACCTTGAGTGTCAAGGGGAGGTTCTTTGGCAGTTCGCGCCTCAGTTGGAAAGTCACCCTATCACTGTCCTGGCTCACATGGAGCCCGACTCCCTGTTCAAAGGGCTTAGGCAGGTCGAAGGTGAACTTGTCTTTTCCGAACTCGAAACGCACCTTGTATCTCCTGCCGTGCTTCACATTCAGCGTGATGAGTCCACGACCTGCATGAACAGGACGGACTGAGTCGATAGGCTCACCGTCTTCAAGCAGCACACCGCTCACATTGAGACGCTCCAGCTGTTGGTTCATGACCTCCCATGCTACTCTGCATTTATGTCCTGCCAACAGATAGCCACCCTCTGGGTAGAACTTCACGTCAAACTCAGGAGTCTTCCACTTCACCTGATAGTCGCCTACCGTTATCTTCGTTGGCATCACCTTACGCATGTAGTGTTCAGCCGTATCTGGGCGGCTATAGACAGGAAGAACGCGTGAGAATAAGTTATGATAGTCTCGATAGTTCTTTTGGGATGCGAGCGAATCAATCGTAAACCCCAGATTGTACTCCGTATCGCTAATAATGGCGTAGTCTGGAGCACCATGTGCAAATGGGAGGTTGCAATCGCGAAGATCTGGTTTAGTGGAATCTGGATCGTTCAAAAAAATCGTAGCAGTAACTTTTGATCCAGCCAACCATTTAGGTACAGGGATAGCAGGTTTGCTATCTTCCATTCTCCAAGGCATCAATCCCTGCTCTTCATCAAACTGTATCCAGGAATCTTGATGCCACGACTCACAAGGCTCATATCCAAAGTTCAGCATCCATTTGGTATAGGCACGAACTTCGTAGTAGCCTGCAAAGGTTGTGTCAGAAATAGCGAAGCACCCGTCTGCCTGTCCCTGTTGGTTGATTCTCAGCTGCTGGCGTTCCACCAGGTAGCCCTGTTCGTTCAGCAGTTCCACATACAGGATGCGGCTCAACGGCTCAGGAGTGTTATCATCAGCCAGCACCACGTATGCCTTGTACCAGATGGTATCACCTAAGAAGTAGCAGTTATTGTCAAAATGTAGGTACACCTTCTCCTGTACCGGCAACACCTGCTTCGGCTTGTTGTCAGGCAAGGAGGCGAAGGCGGCTATCGTAAACAGCCAGCCTATCAGCAACAATATGTACTTTCTTCTCATACGCACAACGTGATACCTATTATTATAATACGCACAAAGCGGAAAATGTCAAGTGTAAATGGAGAAAAAAGATGCGAACTGGTCGTTTTTCTTAGTTCTCCAAACACCATACCTTATGCGGAGCTGTTCCTTTCGCCTTGATGGGACATGCTGGATCTGCCTCAAACGCCTTCAATTCGCGTGAAGCCATCGAGCGCGACATGCTGTTCATGTTGGCATAATCGGTCAGCGTAATGAATCCGTGCTGCTCGATACGTTGGATGGCTTGAGCCATTCGCTCCTCCTGTGTGAACTGTTGTCGATGATGCTTCTGCACGCCAGCCTCCTGACGGACGAGGTCGGTTCTCGAACGCAGTTGCTTCACAAGTTCGACATCAGGACGGAACTTCACCGTCTTCACTTCCACATGACGATAGCCCATACGGTCGGTTTCGTTCTGCATCTCATTTCCCTTCTCGTCCGAGAAACCCAGCGAGAGCGAAAGTGTGCCAAGACCGTCAATCTTCACTGTGTGACCGTTCGACAGCCAAACGACAGCTGCCTCCATCAAGGTGGTCACCACACCCTCGATGGTGCCCGCACTGAAGGGCGCTCCGTGTCCCCGAACATACTTCACAAGGTCGTCGAGCGACTTCTGCGAATAGGTTTCCAACTTCGGAAATACTTTCCGATTACCTTCATGATGCACATCAGGCATCTCTTTCAATACATAACTTGCCATATCAGATTTACGATTTATTGACTATTTGGTTTATTTACGATTTTTCTCCCCCCTAGGACTTTTTTTCCTTTCCCCTAAGGGAAATTGTTTTTTCCCCCAAGGGTATTTTATATTTCATACTATGAAACATACATTTCATACTTTGAAACGTACGTTTCATACTACGAAACTTACATTTCGTAGTATGAAACATAAATTTCCCCTTGCAAAGATAACAATTTCTCCTAACTCCTGCAACTTTTTTCCTTAAGTTCAGGAGAAAAAATGGTTAAAAAGGATTATTTACCTGTAAATTGGTGGGGGAAGAGGTTAAGCATCAGCAAAGATGCGCCCATCATCGAGGGTAACCTGTAGTTTGGTGTATTCGCTGTGGAAATCGTTTTCCAGACGATCGAGATAGCGAGCACTCTCCCACTTACACATCGGGAGGTCGTGAAGCAGATAGTTGCCACATGTCTCTGGCTCTGTAGCAGGAACCTCTGTCTGGGTGAGAATCCAACGCAGACACTCGATGGTCAGACGCCTCATATCCTGAACGGTGTAAGTTCCTGTCATGATGATATACATACCTGTGAGACAGCCCATCGGACCTACATAAACAACATCATCTTTCGCTTCGGAATTGCGAAACCAAGTAGCCATCAAGTGCTCCAAACTATGCATGGCAGCAGGAGCGACAGCTGGTTCCTTATTGGGTTCGGTAATGCGTAAGTCGAAGGTGGTAAACCCTTTATCTACGCGCGACACATAGATGCCTGGCTTCAAGTGAGTGTGATCAATCGTAAAGCTTTGAATGACTTCCATAAGTTAGAGTTGAGAGTTGAGAGTTGAAAGTTGAAAGTTGAAAGTTTAGTTTAGAAAGAACAAGCTGACTCCAAGGACAGAAATAACTGCACCAAGAACAGCTTTCCAAGTGATTTTCTGATGGAACAACCAATATGAGGGCAGGATAATGATGATAGGAGTAAGCGCCATCAATGTGGAAGCGATGCCTGCGCTGGTGTATTGTACAGCCATCAGCGAGAACCCAACTCCGACAAAAGGTCCGAAGATCGTAGTAGCTGTCGCTACAGTCATACCCTTACGGTCGTGAAGCGCTTCACGAAGAGGCTTCAACCCTGAACGGAAATAAAGCATCAAGCTGAAACCTATGAATCCTGCCACACATCTCAGGAAGTTTGCACTGAAAGGGATGAGCCAATCGGGAAGTGTCGAAGTGTCGTAATGATTCATACCTATTTTGCTCAGCACCAACCCGATTCCCTGACAGAGCGCAGCAGCTACAGCAAAAAGTACCCCGTTAAGCGGCAACTTCAGCGACACTTTGTGATGTTCACCACGCCCTAAAATCGAAATACAGATTCCGAAAAGGGTGATAAACATAGCTACAATGCTCATGAACGTCATCTGCTGACCAAGCGTAACCCAAGCCATCAAAGCAGCAGCAAGAGGGGCTAACGTCATGAATAGCTGGCCGTATCGCGAACCAATAATGATGTAACACTGAAAAAGGCAAAAGTCGCCTATCACATATCCCACTACACCAGAAAGCAACATCCATCCACATGCTTCGAAAGAGCCAACTGGAGGAAAGGGTGTACCAGCAACAATCCAAAACAACACCAAAGAAAACAAGAGAGCTAACCCCATACGAAGCACATTCAGCGTCAGGTTTCCCAGACGCTTGCTTCCAAATTCACTCAATAGTGCAGTGGCTGTCCAAGAGAAAGCCACACCTATAGAAATCAGTTCTCCGATGTACGACATAGGAAATTACCAATCGTCGTCCACTAGTAAAGCCCATTACCTGGCGTACCAGGTACAGAAGTACTGAAGCCGCGGTCAGTCAATCCTTCTTCGATTTTTATCTTTGAAGGACGTTTCTTCATCTTGTATTTATGCAGTTTCAGCATCTGCTCAGCATAGCGATAGCCAAGTGTGCGCATACCTTCTGTGCTGAAATGGAACTGGTCGCCTGTGCTCTCGCAATCCTTTGCAGAGATAATATAGGAGTTAGGCAAAGTCTTAGGAAGGTTAGGAAGAATATCGACATTGAATCGCCAACAAACACCTCCCTGCTCCTGATGTTTCAACTCACCAGCCAGCAAAGGCACATCCTTTGGTTTGAGATTCAAGTCCTTGCAAAGATCGTTATAAATCTTCTTCACACGCTCTGGCCACTTCTGGTCGTCGGAGTTGGATTCTCCCTGATGGATGAGAATACCCTTAATCACTCCATCCTTCTGAGCGATACGAGCCATATCAACAAGTCGCTTATAAGGATTTCCGTCGTATTGGTTCACGATGCCTTTCATCCAGTCGCGCTCATTGTCGATATACTCTTTGTAGTCGTCCTTATCCCAGAGTTCCATCTTGGCTCCAGCTACTGAAACATTGATGACTCCAATACGGTACTTATCATCGATGCTTTCAATCATCTTACGACCAAAAAAGTCCACAGGACCCATGTTGTTCCCCTCACGGCAGATAGGAGGAATGGCAGTGTACCACTTGCCCATCTCGCGCTGATAGCGAGGCATATTGACTGCAGCAAGGAACTGGAAACGAGGGTCGTTGAAGTCTTTGTCCTGTTCAGCAGGACGTGCACCAGCTTCCATGTTCGACTGCCCAAAGCAGAGGAAGATATGGAAGTTCTTGTCGGGTTTCTGAGCCTGAACCATCATTGGCAGGCAAAGCAAAAGAAGAAATAGGATTCTTTTCATATCTTGTTAATTTTAGGGGACTTGAGGGTTAAGGGTTGAGGGTTGAGGTCTGTAACTTCTTCCTTCTTCCCTCTTACATCTTCCCTCTTACATCTTACATCATACATCATACATCATACATCTTACATCATACATCCTAAAGGTTCGCTAATTCTACAACTTTATCAACAGCAGCCTTCATGCCATCAGGGTTCTTACCACCTGCAGTTGCGAAGTGAGGTTGTCCACCTCCACCACCTTGCATGAGTTTAGCTGCCTCACGAACAAGTTGACCCGCATTCTTACCTGCCTTCACAAGGTCGTCTGAGAGACCTACTGTGAGAGTTGGTTTGCCTGTAGGAGCACATGCAATAGCTACAAGCAGCTGTTCTGGGAACTGTGTGCGAAGCTGGAACACCATATCTTTCACATTCTGCGGATCGGCAGGAATAACACCACAGATGACTTTCACGCCATTGATGGTCTTTGCCTGTTCAATAAGCGATTTCTTGAACTCCATCGCCTTCTGAGCCTTGAACTCATCAACCTGAGCTTGAAGTTCCTTATTATCCGCAATCGCTTTCTGGATAGTAGTCATGAGGTCTGGAGCATTGTTGAGCAAGCCACGAAGGTCAGCCATAAAGTCCTGAGCCTTATCGAGCATCTCCTCAACTTTCTTACCTGTGATAGCCTCAATACGACGCACACCTGCAGCAATACTACTTTCCGAAATGATACGAACCATTCCTAACTGTCCTGTTGCCTGAGCGTGACATCCTCCACAGAACTCTACGCTTGTGCCGAACTTCACTACACGTACCTTATCGCCATATTTCTCACCAAAGAGCGCAATAGCACCCAACTTCTTAGCTTCCTCGATGGGTGTATCTCGGAATTCTTCCAATGGGATATTGGCACGAATCTTCTCGTTTACAATATGTTCGACCTCACGCAATTGTTCAGGAGTAACCTTTTCGAAGTGAGAGAAGTCAAATCGGAGCGAATCAGCTGTGACGAGCGAACCTTTCTGCTCGACATGAGTACCAAGTACTTCACGCAAAGCCTCATCGAGCAAGTGAGTACAAGTGTGGTTTGCCTCAATAGCACGACGGCGATCTACATCTACACAAGCCATAAACTCTGCTGTTGCATCTTGTGGCAACTTATCGACGATATGGATTGACTGACCGTTCTCCTTCTTCGTATCTACTACATTGATGGTTTCGTTTTCATTGACCAGCACACCTGTGTCGCCTACTTCACCACCCATCTCTGCATAAAATGGAGTTTGATCGAGCACCACCTCGTACACTACCCCTTTCTTTTGCTTCACCTCACGATACTTCAAGACGTGACAGCTGTATTCTGTATAGTCGTAACCCACAAACTGGCTCTCACCTTCATTGAGAATGGTCCAATCGCCCATCTCTACCTGAGCAGCATTACGAGCACGTTCCTTCTGTTTGAGCATCTCTTGATTGAACCCTTCCTCGTCAACTGTCATGTTGTTCTCACGGCAAATCAATTCAGTCAGATCGAGCGGGAATCCGTATGTGTCAAACAGTTTGAATGCCTCCTCTCCTGGAATGACGCTCTTGCCTGCAGCCTTCACTTCATCCATCACATCACTCAGCAACTTGATACCATTAGCAAGGGTACGGAGGAAGGAATCTTCCTCTTCCTTCATCACTTTCATAATCAATTCCTTCTGTGCAGCTATCTCAGGGAAAGCCTCACCCATCTCTGCGATGAGAGTTGGAACCAACTTATAGATGAACGACTCTTTCTGTCCAAGGAACGTGTAACCATAACGAACAGCACGACGAAGAATGCGGCGAATGACATATCCCGCTTTTGCATTGCTTGGCAACTGACCATCAGCAATTGAGAAAGCAATTGCACGCAGGTGGTCAGCCACAACACGCATAGCTACATCGGTCTTCTCATCCTCTCCATAACGCTTACCTGCCAAATCACCAATCACCTTGATAATTGGCTGGAACACATCTGTATCGTAGTTGGATGTTTTGCCCTGAAGGGTACGAACCAGACGCTCAAATCCCATTCCTGTATCAATTACCTTTGCAGGAAGTGGTTCGAGACTTCCGTCAGCCTTACGATTGTACTGCATGAACACAAGATTCCATATCTCTATAACCTGTGGATGGTCTTTATTGACAAGTTCACGTCCAGGGAGTTTCGCTTTCTCCTCTGCTGGGCGCGAATCGACATGTAACTCAGAACAAGGTCCACAAGGACCTGTATCGCCCATTTCCCAGAAGTTATCATGTTTATTTCCATTGATGATATGGTCCTTAGGAAGGAACTGCTCCCAAATAGCAGCTGCTTCGTTATCTCGTTCCAATCCTTCCTCAGGCGAACCTTCAAACACGGTTGCATAGAGGTCGGCAGGATTGATTTTCAGCACATCAACGATATACTCCCACGCCCACGAGATGGCTTCCTTCTTGAAATAGTCGCCAAATGACCAGTTGCCTAACATCTCGAACATCGTGTGGTGATAGGTATCATGTCCCACCTCTTCCAAGTCATTATGCTTACCGCTTACACGCAGACATTTCTGCGAGTCGGCCATGCGACGGCTCTTAGGTTGCACGTTTCCAAGAATGATATCCTTGAACTGGTTCATACCTGCATTCGTGAACATCAGCGTAGGGTCGTCCTTCACAACCATTGGAGCTGAAGGCACGATAAGATGCTCCTTTGACTCAAAAAACTTCTTGTACGATTCACGTATCTCTTTTGCTGTCATATTCCTTTGTTAACTTTTATTTATTATAAATTTGGTGCAAATTTAGCAAATAATTATGAATTATGGATGATGAATTAAGAATTATTATTAAATTTGCAACGAGAAAGAACAGATACCCCCATGAAACTATCCGTCATCGTTCCCGTTTATCAAGTTGCAGATACACTCCATCGATGTGTTGACAGCATTGTGTCGCAGACGTTCTCCGACTGGGAATTGATACTTGTTGACGATGGTTCGCCTGACGATTGCGGGAAAATCTGTGATGAGTATGCGGCAAAAGACACCCGCATTAAGGTTATTCACAAAACAAATGGAGGGTTGAGCGATGCTCGAAACGCCGGACTTCAAATTGCACAGGGAGAGTTTGTAACATTCGTTGATAGCGACGACTACATCCATCAAGACACCTATGAGCATGTGATGGGATATGCAAAGGATAACAACGAAGTGGATATCATAGAATACCCTATCATCGTACATGCTGGGCATCGTAGTCAGACGGAATTACGATTTGAGGAGGTTGTCTATCCCGATTCTCGCTCATATTGGCTTAACAGCAAGGCATATACCCATTCCTATGCTTGCAATAAAGTGTACAAACGCCACCTTTTCCACAACACAGAATTTCCTAAAGGTTATAAGTTTGAGGATGTCTGGATGTTACCACAACTATTGCACCATGAACCGATTGTCATGACTGTTTCTCGGGGGTTGTATTATTATTGCTGGAACACGGAAGGGATTACAGTCAAGGCATCAGGGAATGACCTTCTTCAACTCCTCAACGCACATATCAAGGCCTCTGAATTGCTGAAGATTCCATTTGAGAGCAATGATGCCCAATCATGGTATCTGCATGTTCTGAACATACAACTCGATGTATGCAAATTGTGTCGCACACATCCTATTATCCCCTCTCGTAAGCTTTCTCTGACTACCGCAACGACAACTCATGAGCGGCTCAAAATCATCATCTTAAACACTCTCGGCCTACGTGCCTTATGTAAACTAAAGCAGCTATTATGAACAGCATAACAATCAGTTTCATCATACCCTACTACAATCTGCCGGTAATGATGCTTAGAGAGTGTCTCGACAGTATTTTATCACTTCCGCTTCAACCTGGTGAATGCGAAATCATCATCGTGGACGATGGTTCCGAATATAGTGTAGAGGCTGAATTGCAAATATATGCTGACAGAATTCAATACATTCGCAAGGAGAACGAGGGGGTGAGTGTGGCACGCAACCTTGGATTACAAATGGCAAAAGGTGAATACATTCAATTCGTTGATGCTGACGACAAATTGATTAATAAGCCTTACATCCATTGCATAGAACTTCTTCGGGAGAAAAATGCAGACATGCTCCTATTTGACTTTTCGACAAGTCTGTCACCTTCATCGTTTTATACGGACGAAGGTCCCACCAGGGGCGCAACAATCATGAGTAGTCGCAACATTCATGGTTCACCTTGGGGTTACATATTCCGCAAATCAATCTGCCAAAACTGCCAATTTACACCAGGCGTAAACTATGGTGAAGATGAAGAATTTACATCTCTTTTGCTGTTGCAAGCAGAGTCAGTACTGATTACTGATGCCAAAGCTTATTACTATCGGCAACATGGTAGCTCCGCTATCCACCAAACCTTTAGAAGCGAAAAACGACTTACAGACACTCAAGGCGTCATATCAAGGCTTCATCACACCGCAAACACGCTATCGGGCGAAAAACGCTATGCCCTCCAACGTCGTGTAGCACAACTTACGATGGATTACATCTATAACGTAATCCGACTGACAAAGTCCGGAGAAATCTTAAACCAGAAATTAGACAACTTGCGTCACGAAGGCCTTTTCCCTTTACCCAATGAAGCATACACAAGCAAATACACATGGTTCCGCCGTATGACCAACAGCGCTTTGGGACGTCGGTTGCTGCTATTTATCATCCCATTAACGAAGAAAGAACGATGAAGATATTGTTGTTAGGTGAATACAGTAACGTGCATGCCACTCTTGCAGAGGGATTGCGAGCGTTGGGACATGAAGTAACGGTCATCTCCAATGGCGACTTCTGGAAGAACTATCCTCGTGATATCGACGTCTCCAGACCTTCAGGAAAATTCGGCGGGCTTAGATTGATATCAAAACTCTATTGGCTGCTGCCAAAAATGAAGGGATATGATGTGGTTCAACTCATCAATCCTATGTTCTTCGAGATTAAAGCCGAACGCCACTTCTTCTTTTACGATTACATCCGCAAGCACAACAAGAAAGTGTTTCTTGGGGCTTTCGGAATGGATTGGTTTTGGGTTTATTATTGCAGCGTCAAGAAGCCGCTCCGATATAGCGATTTCAACTTTGGCGATAAGGTCCGTACCGACGAGGAAGCCTTGAAAGAGCAAAAAGACTGGATAGGAACTACGAAGGAACGCCTTAATAAACATATAGCAGAGACATGCGACGGCATCATCACAGGTCTTTACGAATACTGGGCTTGCTATCATCGTGCCATTCCACGGAAAACAACATTTATCCCATTTCCGATTCGTTGCCCTCAAAATATCTCCATTTCATCGGCAATTCCAACAAAGGTCCGTATCTTTATCGGCATCAACAAAAACCGTTCTGTGTATAAAGGGACAGACATCATGCTCCGAGCTGCGCTAGATGTTCAAAGCAAGTATCCCGACAAGATGCAGCTGATCAAAGCAGAATCGGTTCCGTTTGCCCAGTATCAGCAAATGATGGACGGTAGTGATGCCATTCTCGACCAACTCTATGCCTACACTCCTTCGATGAATCCACTGCTAGCGATGTCGAAAGGCATTATCTGTATTGGAGGAGGAGAACCAGAGAATTACGAAATAATCAACGAAACAGAACTGCGTCCTATCATCAACGTAGAGCCGAACTACGAGAGTGTCTATAAAGAAGTGGAACATCTGGTGCTCCACCCCGAACTTATTCCTACATTAAAACGCCAAAGTGTTGAATACGTTCGGAAACATCACGACTACCTAAAGGTAGCCCGTCAGTATCTTTCCTATTGGGAATCATGCGGCAACTAATCCAAGGTCAAATGACCAAGAGACAAAAAAGGAGCTAGCTTCACAGCCCGCTCCAGGATATTCCGATTTGATTATTTATCGATTTTCTTAGCCCCAACGGGGCGAAATAATGTAGGATAGGGCCTATTTATTTACGATTTGACGATTGACCATTGACGATTGATTTATTTGACGATTTACATATTCTCACATTATACTCCCCGCCCTAGAGGGAGGGGTACGGGGGTGGGTCTGTTAGATCTTTACCCTATCCTTTGTTCTGTCACCCCTACGGGGTTCTTGAACCTTGAAACTACTCTGGAGGAGTGCGTCAATGGTGGAGGAATCTGCAAATATATGCAATA